>JAHEYR010000291.1 GCA_023251485.1 Bacteroidales bacterium | reverse complement strand
CTTCTTTATTAAGCCCGGTCAGTAATGATCCGGGCTTTTTTTGTTTTTATACAGATTCTCTATAGCTGTCTCGAATCTAATACCCTCTAATACTTTAGGATCAGTATCCTCCTTTATATCGCATATGAAAAAAGGTATCCCTTTTTTAGAATACCTTCTCTCTTTGCAAGTACTAATATTAGTAAGAAACGTTATTTCCTACTATTTCAATGTTCTTTGGTGGAATAGTAATAATCAATGAATGTCCGATAGCTTCAATCTCAACCTTAACTTTGTTTTTCCCTTGGATTGTGATTAGTACTCCCATTAAACCTTTCATCGGACCGCGGGTGACAATAATATTCTGGCCAGGTTCCATCTTTAAAGGATCATCGTTCGTTTCTATTGGCTCAGGTTCTTCAAGATAGGCTTTGATTGCATTAATCTGTACTTCGGGTATCGCAACGGCCAGTCCTTCAAAGGTTATAAATCGGGTGACTCCATCTGTATTTAAAACATTGAGGTATTCTTTTTCGGAAACTTTTACAAATACATAACTATTAAATAGTGGAGCTTCTACCATTTTTTTACGATCGCTCCATTGTCTGATTGTCTTTCTTAGGGGAAGATATGACTCTATTCCGGTGAGTGAGAGCTCGGTATTTACCTTCTTTTCCGCTCGGGATCGGGTATAGATTGCATACCAACGGTATTCATTTGACCTAACTGTTGCCATAGTACGTCTAAAAAGTTTATTTTTTGAGAAAGGGGTGATAATCACCTATAGCCCCTATTGTTTTCTGTTTACGAATGTCGTATACGATTTGGTTACTTGCACGAGTTTCTTCGATGCGGAAACCCTTTCCCGCCAAGATATCTTCATAGACTCTGGTATGGAGGTCGGTAAATCCATCGCTAAATTCTATGCTCTCTCCGTTCATCGTTAATGAACGATATGTGCGTTTACCTGTAGCCCTTATTTCTTCAGGAATGGAATTATAGTCAATGCTCAGGTACCAACGAATACGTGCTTTTTCTAATTCCAGATAGCCTGCTGCTTTATCTTCCTCGTAGAGATGTACAACATTGGATTGAACATCGCCGAAGATCCAAGTGAGCATATCATAGAAATGAACGCCAATGTTAGTTGCAATACCACCAGACTTTTGAATATCACCCTTCCATGACATGAAATACCATTTACCACGACTTGTGATATAGGTAAGGTCGACATCAAACTTCTTGTCTTTAGGCGCATTATCAATCCGCTTCTTTAGATCTATGATAGCTGGATGCAATCGCAATTGAAGTATATTATAGATATTTTTACCTGTTTCGGTTTCGATTACTTTTAATGCATCAATATTCCACGGGTTCAAGACAAGTGGCTTTTCGCAGATTGCATGTGCTCCGTTACGGAGTGCTAAGCGGATATGGGCATCATGAAGATAGTTTGGGGTACAAATACTAACATAATCTATCTTCTTGTCAGGTCCCAATCGGCGAAGTTTATCTAAATGACGGTCAAAGCGTTCAGGTTCCAGAAAATAATCAGCATTAGGAAAATAACTATCGATAATCCCTACACTGTCATTCCTGTCGAGAGCTGCTATCAGGTTGTTACCAGTGTCTTTGATTGCCTTCATATGGCGTGGCGCAATATAACCGGCTGCACCGATGAGTGCAAAATTCTGAACTTTTTTTGTAGTATCCATTATAAGATAAATTATGATGACCCAGTCGATCATCCAAATTTTTAATTGTAAGGTAGATAAATCTTATCGATACATTGCTAGATCATAGAATCATTCAAAGTATCGAACGCAAAATTACTTTTTTTCCTGATACATGGGGCTAAGACTAAACATTTCAGGATACTTAGCTTGTTTGGTGAGATAAAGTTTTTTGATGGGTTCAAAGTCTTTTTCATAATCACCAGTTGGCTTGAAGACAAAGGCAATACCACCCTCTTTCTTTTTATAGTCGATAAACGCAACAATGACAGGAACTTTAGCTACTTCAGCTATATAGTAGAATCCTTTTTTCCAGTTTTTTGCTAGTTTTCGTGTACCTTCTGGTGTGATAATGACCACTAATTCCTTATTATCCCTGAAGAGATGGGCGACATCAGTAACCACATTATTGCTGTTTTTCCTATCAACAGGTATTCCTCCCAGCAGCTTAAGGATGTATCCGAATAGACCGACGAAGGATTCTTTTTTGATAAGAAATCTTGAATTTATTCCAAGTACCATAAAAAAGAGTCGTCCGATCACAAAATCCCAATTGCTGGTGTGAGGTGCAACGATAAGCACCCCTTTCCGAATTCCGTCAGGCATTCCAGCAATAATTTTCCAACCCATTATTTTAAGAATGATCAGGGCAAATGTCTTTTTCATGCTTTTAATTTTTTTTTTGCAAAGGTACAAAAATCGTAAAAGAGAGCGTGATACTACAGTGTGTGTAGCTGCTAGCCTTAAAATCTACCTGCGTGCAATATAATTTTCAGTTCTCAGACAAACCTCGCTGGCGAGAGCAATACCTTGTTCTGCCACCATTAAGATGTCCTGTTCAGTAAACGGTTTTTTTATAGCTTGTGATAGTACGGCATGAATAATACCTGCATTAAAGTTGTCACCGGCCCCCACTGTACTTACCGGTTCCAGACATGGAATTGACAAATGTTTTATCGATCCATTAAAAACAATATCGACACCATTTTTTCCACTCGTGACGAAAAATAATTTTTTCAGCTGTCTAAGCTTTTCGAGTACCTCTATATGGTCGGTCGTACGGAAGATGTAGGAAAAGTCTTCGTCGGATGCTTTCACGATATCAACTTGTTCGATTAATTCCATAATCTGATTTCTCGTCTCCTGTGTATCTTTAAACTTGGAGGGTCTGATATTGGGGTCATATAAAACCAATGCACCACCTGCTTTTGCTTG
>JAHEYR010000290.1 GCA_023251485.1 Bacteroidales bacterium | reverse complement strand
AAAAATTCTGCTCTGGTTGGCTATTCTGATACGATGTTCTCAATAGAGTCCGCAGTGAGCTCAATTGCAGGAACAGGTAAAAGCACGGCAACATTTGCCCTCTATCAAAACTATCCCAATCCTTTTAATCCGGCAACCGTGATAAGGTACTCGCTCTCCGCTGACAGTCGCGTTACGGTGAATATCTATAATACCCTGGGTCAAAATGTTGGCGCCCTTGAGAATTCATTCAAACCTGCAGGAACCTATGAAATGAGGTGGAATGCAGGAGCGCTGCCAACAGGATTTTATATTTGTCAGGTGACTGCGACCGATCCTTCCGGTCAAAAATTTGTTATGAACCGAAAGATGCTTCTGCTAAAATGAAAATCATTATGGACAAAGTATATAACCATAGTTTCTCAAATGGGCTTTTGTAACTGGATTCGATGTTTCTTAATTGTACTAATCATCCCGATGGTTCTATTCTCTTTTCCTGATGATGGATACAGACAAGATGGGCACCCCTACAGGTATCTGAACCCTGCACCGGGCTCTAAGTATGTCTCAGTAACCAGTAACATTCTGGTAAGACCGGGTGCGCTGATCTCCCGGCAATCGGTAAACAATAGCATTATTACAGTTACCGGATCTAAAAGTGGGCTCCACCAGGGTAACATTTTTCTGGATGCTGATAATAGAACAGTGTTGTTCACACCTGCGCGGGTATTCGAAGAAAATGAACAGGTAAGTGTACGTGTTGGAAGCGGTTTATTATCTGCAGATGGTGTTCCGATTTCAGGCACTGATTTTTCGTTCACAACCTGCAAAAGCACTCCTTTTTTGGCTGCCCCGCCGGCAGCGAAAGCCCGCACTCAACAGCTTTCAAAAAACACAAAAATGAACAAAGTAAAAAGTTCATTGCCATGGGATTATCCATATCAGGAAATTGATATATCAAACAACCCGTCATCAGGATATTTGTTTGTTGAGTTTTATCCATACCTTGTGATAGAAGATAATGAGGGGACACCGGTCTTTTACAGAAATGTTGGTGGTGATATATATGACTTTAAACTTCAGCCGGATGGGGAGTTAACCTATTTTGTCTATCCGGTAGGCTGCTACACACTTAACAACACGTTCAATCCTGTAAGAACATTAACTACGGTGAACGGATATTCAGTAGATGTCCACGATCTCAGGGTAACCGCAGACGGTGGATATTATATTTTGGGTAAACGGGTTGTTACCAAAGATATGAGCGGGGTGGTGAGCGGCGGTGCTTCAGATGCTCAAATAATAGATTGTGCGCTGCAGGAATTTGATGCCTCCGGGAACTTGGTGTTTGAATGGGATGCGCTTGATCACTATGATATCACTGATCTGGATGACAATTCATCGTTGACGGACTTTACAATAGATTTTGCGCATTTTAATTCAATAGAAATTGATACCGACAGTAACATCATTCTTTCGGCAAGAAACCTTGACGAAATTACAAAAATTGATAAAACCACGGGAAATATTATTTGGCGGTTTGGCGGCAAAAATAATCAATTCACTTTTATCAATGATGCGAAAGGGTTCTCCAGACAGCATGATGTAAGGCGTTTCTCAAATGGCAATATAAGCATTTTCGATAATGGCGTGTTTCACGCCAACGCAGTTTCAAGTGCCGTTGAATATAAGCTTGATGAATCGAAAAAGACTGCAACGTTGATCCGGCGATATGCGCACGATAATACAATATTTTCGCCGACAGAAGGAAGTGTACAGGAACTTCCAAATGGTAACCGGCTGATAGGATGGGGGAATGTTTATCAACCGGCAGTTACCGAGATCACGCCCACCGGGGATATAGCATTTGAACTCAGTTGTGAAGAATTTAATGACGGGTACCGTGCTTTCCGGTTCAATTGGGAGACGGGGCTCTTCACCACCAATGCTGATACGATTAATTTTGGGCATGTCTCAGTTGACAGCACAGCTGCCAGGTCATTTGTAATACACAATCCACAGGATTCCACACTGTTCATTGATGAATTTTATTGCCGGGATAATTCTTTCACAACTGATGCAGTACTGCCGCTGATCATCCAGCCACGGGATTCCACCTTAATCAACGTTTTCTTTAAGCCCACATACTCCGGCGGGTTTAGTTCTGCATTGAACTTGCGTGTTAATGGCACATACAACGATTCGCCACAAATGATAGCACGTCAGGTTCAACTTATGGGTACAACAGATGATACCGTTTTAATAACAGGAAATGATAAATTGCCACACGTTTTTAATCTTGCTCAGAATTATCCAAACCCTTTCAATCCGACCACGATGATTTTATATGAGCTTCCAACCAATAGTACAGTTACACTTGAGCTGTTTAATATCCAGGGGATCCGGGTTGCCAGCCTGATATCCGGAACTGAACAGACAGCTGGCAGCTACAGTATTGAGGTAAATGCAAGCCGGTTGGGACTTGCGTCCGGAATGTACATATACCGGCTCTCCGCTTTTGGGAAGGAAAATCATACTTACACTGCTTCAAGGAAGATGATCCTGTTGAAATAAATCCGGAAGTGATCAATTTCCTGAGTGCTAATCTTTTAAGGCAGGCTTAATAAGGAAGCATGCATACCGGCAAGGTTACAGTCTGATATTGTTGATTTTCTCTACACAACCATTGTGCGCTGTGACACCCCCATCAAAATAATCACATATCTTGAATTTTTCTTGTGTATTATATCCTTTCAAATCAACATCAATTGATAATTATAAAATATTTGTATTTTACAAAAATTGACAATTGTGTGAGGATTGTAATTAACTAACCTGATTTACCGGCATTCTGTTTATGGCGCCCGGAATAATTCCAAAGGAAACATGCAATGAAAACAAAAATACTGATGATGATCTTGATGGCTTTTCTGAGCACATCAATGTATAGCC
>JAHEYR010000100.1 GCA_023251485.1 Bacteroidales bacterium | reverse complement strand
ACCGTTGACCTTATCTTTCGAGTAGTCCATGTAGATGCCGACGATCGCCAACCCCGTCTTAAGCGCGTGTTCGAAAGCTTCTGAGAAGATGTAATCTGCATTACCTTTGTCATAGACGTAATACATGACATTACTGAACAGATCCGCCGTAATCTCATCAGATCCTTCCACTGGGGCAGTGACCGTTTGCGTGCGATTTTCACGTTCATACCCGGAATAAAGATTGACGACCCGTCGAATTTTGTTGAGCTCCAGAACCATCCGATTCTGTCTCTCCAGCTTAGTTCTCTCAAGGTTCGTCCAGTTATCTCCCGCATATGCTCGCAAATCTCTGTAAGCTTGTGCATAGAAAACACCCCAAGTTCTGTAAGCATCATAGAAAAAGCTCTGAAACTGTGCGAGCTTGCCTTCTGGTGGGGAATATATATTATCAATACCTTGAGCGGTATAACTCATAAACCACCTTGCATATAATTATATTCCCATGTAAAATAAGATTCATAACAAGGAATTTTATGTCGAAAATGCGAATTGAGAATGGCTATTATGTTTTTGGAAAAAATAACCGATTGCACAGAATTGTATGGGAATCCCAATTTGGACCAATTGCAAAAGGTTTTGATATTCATCATAAAGATGGTAATAAACTTAATAATACTATCGAAAATCTTGAATGCATTTCTCATACTGAACACCTCTCAATACACATGAAAGCAAATAAAAAGCTACATGACTGGCATAAGACTGATGAAGGAAGAAAATTTCTAGGAAATAAATCCAAAGAACTTTGGAAAAATAGACCCACACATTCTCTTAAATGCGAAAATTGTGGTATTGACTTCCAAGCAAAACAAATAGATCGTGCTAAATATTGTGACAACAAATGCGAACAAGCTGCTCGTAGAGAAAGAGGAGATGATCTTGTTGATAGGCAATGTGTCATTTGTAATAAAACCTTTTCCATTAACAAATATTATAAAACTCTTACTTGTGGCTATGCTTGCGGCTCCAAATGGAGAACTCGTAATGCAAAAGGAAGACGCCACGGTTCTAAATAATTACTTTACATTTGTGGCAATTTTTTTTTGGTGTTCACCGCACACCCAATCATCTTCTACTACTGGGAATCCCGAGGAAGTCCCATCTATTCTTCTTGGAGGATATCTTCTACATACACCGAATGTGCGTTCGTAGGTCACTCCGTCAATCTCATAGTCATCAGTGGAGTAGAATTTGCAGTTACCGCATTCTTCTACAACCACTCCTTCCTCATGCGCTTCCATTCTTCAGCCGACATCCCAGACCCGCCAATGAGTCGTTGAATTGATTCTGCCCCATAAATGAGGGCTTTAGCACCATGTGAAGCCCAGTCGTGATAACTCCGTTCTCTGTAACATCCCAACTTCTCATTCCACTCTTTTCTAAAGTTCTCAATGCACTTGAGTCCTTTGTCGCATTTTGACTGATCGAAGAAGAATCTTGGTAGAGCGTTTCTGAGGCACTCGATTCCGAAGATTTCGTTAGCTTGTCTTGGTACGATGTCAACCTTAAGTCCTTGTTCTCTGGCAATGTCAGCGAACGATTTTCCAGAACCTTTTTCGCGTGCTGCTGCGTCATGCGGGAGAAAGTGTTTCTCATATATGTAAGGCTTGCTCTTAAGCCATTTAACATAATGCGCAAGGGCTTCATCACTGTTTTCGTAATAGTCGATACAGTGGATTTCTTTTCCAATGAGCTGCCACACCCAAATTGCGCATGAATCCCCAATCCCGATATCCCAGCTCGAATATGTTTTAGCATTCTCATCATATGGTAGATGGCAAATACGCCTTTCGTGACGAGCTTGGCTAATCTGTTTCGCAAAGTAAAACCCTTCGTTAGCTGATTCAAAAGCTTCTTCTGGTGTTGAGGGAAACTCCCTCTTCATATACTCGCCCATTGTCATGGATTTTTTTTGGTACCAAGCTTTTTGTTCAGCAGTTAAAATAATATCTTTACTTTCTAATTCCGTAAAATACTTCTCTAGGTCTTTACTTATCAAGACATTTTTTGAATCAATTTCATAATCTGGATGTTTCCACCATGGAAAGAACCAAAGTTTCCAATCTAGCTTGCCTAATTCTCTATTGGCATCTTGCAAAGCTTGAGCTTCTTTACAGAGATTGAAGAAGTGGCCCTCACGACCCCTCGCTGTCGATTCAATACAAACAAACTGGCCGGCTTGGACCGCATTAAGAGCACCGGACACGATTTCGTTCGCTTTACTCGGATTCTCTTGACAAATCTTTGCAAACTCCGTGATGTGGAGTAGCTGGAGTGTGCCACCGCGCAAGCTCGTAGCAACCCTAAATACTGAGCCATTGGCGAAACGCATCTCGTGAACGTTATCCCTATACGCAGGGCACATATCTCTAACGAACTGAGGCAGATTGTCATAAGCAAATTTAACCTTATCGATGAATATTTCCCTGGCGATGGGTTTACTATCGGCTACAATCGCGCAGTTAACGTTGTGATTGAATAGACAAGTATCTAGGAATAGAATCGCATGATAAGTTGTAACACCCAATTGGCGTGCTTTGAGTATAATATTGAGATAATGAGGTTTTTTAAGCGCATCCTGTGCCCAGTTTGGTGCAAAGTCAACAATCCTACCCTGCTTATCTTTGATTTTGTAAAGATTACGCAGTCTCCAGTCTTGGTTTCCCAGCAGCTTTAAGCTTTCTTCTTGCGTCAACGTCATGTATTATAATTCCGATACCTATGTGAATAATCTTTTTTTTAACATTTAAAACAAATACTTTACACAGGAATTTCATTGTCGGATAAACAAGACTTTGATAACTTTTGTCAAAACGAGGTGATTATGAAGATTACAGTAGATCGGACAGTGGACTCAGAAGGTGATTTGATATTCACGATTAAGGTTACAGAACCGCATGTGGCTCCATTTACAAAAGATGAAAAAAGTTCTCTTGAGTGCATTGATATCTTTACAAAACAGCTAGCGGATGTGTTAGATCCTAACAAACCATTATTCCAAGACATCCAGAATGCTAATCACGCCGTGAAAGAAAAGGTGTTTACCCGTGTGCTTACCAATCTCAAGTTTGCGATAGAAAACGATTTAAGGCCTAAATTCAGACCTATCTGCCAAGAGATCTACAATTGGATCTATGACAGCCAAGAGGGCTTCCTAAGAACCTGGATGCAGGAATTTGACCCACAGAGAACTACATATTATTTCGATAATGATGAGAAAATGAAGAGTCAATTTGGATCTTCTAAACAAGAACCTGAGCATGTTATCGATGATGTGGATGTAGATGATGAAGACGAGGGCGATGAAGAATGATTGAACTTAACTACCACTTCATGGATAATGTATTTATTTAGGAGGTGGTGTGAAAACATGTTCAATATGTCCAGAAAAACATGAGGGATTGGGATATTGTAGAAAACATTATAGATCGTTTAAGAAACATGGTACGCCTTTTTTCCCTAAAAGAAAATCCACAAAAGGAATGTCATATAAATTAAAAAAATTCAGTTTAAAATGCAGTTTATGTGATAGAGCCAGCTGTTCTTTAGGGTATTGTGATATGCACTATAGAAGATATTTAAAATATGGTGATGCTTCTAAAGAAGTTTTAGTGGGTGGGATTCCTAATACAATACATATCTTGATAGATTTAATAGATAAAATCATCCCTGACTCAAATGGTTGTAAAATTTGGCCAATGGGTATCAATAGTGCTGGATATGGACACTTCTCAATAAAAAACAAATGTTATAACGTTTCCAGATTGCTTTATAAAACTTTATTTCCTGGAGATTATAAAGGAAAAGTCATAAGACATAAATGTGATGTGAGATCTTGTTGTAATATTGAACATCTTGAATGTGGCACTCAAAAAGACAATATTCATGATATTATTAAAAGAAATAGAGGTTTTTTTGGAAAAAAAACGAATTGAAATAACATGCTTAAGTGACCTTCATGGTTTCCTTCCAAAAAACTTGCCTAGTGGAGATTTATTGATTGTTGCAGGTGATTTGACTGCGAGAGATACAGAGAAGCAAATAGATGAATTCGGTGAGTGGTTAGCAAAACAGAAGTATGATTTAAAGGTCTTCATAGGTGGAAATCATGATGGATTTTTACAGAAGAAATTCGCTCCTATAGAATGCCTTGATATCATCTACCTTTGTGATTCTGGTATTACATACAAAGATTTCAAAATATGGGGATCGCCATGGACGCCTACATTCTGCAACTGGCATTTCATGAAAGATCGTGGAAAAGAAATAAGAAAGATGTGGGATTTAATTCCAAAAGACACAGAGATATTAATCACTCATGGCCCTCCTATGGGCATTCTTGACCAGGTTGAAATATCTAGTAAAGCCGTGCATGAAAACCATGCTGGATGTGAAGAGTTAAGAGCGGTAATAGAAGACCTACCTAAACTTAAACTACACGTATTTGGACACATCCACGAGAGTTATGGAGAGATGATATTGAAGAGACCTGGCTATGGTTGTGAGAATAACATCCACTGTGTCAATGCCAGCATCATGGATGGGCATTATAATCCTATTAACAAACCTATAAGAGTGGTTTTATGAAAGAAGTTGAATTTAGAAAACCTTGGGATGTTTTTGAGATATATCTAAATCAAGCTGTTGAATATTTTGAAAGTTTTGAAGATATGAATTATGAAGAATGCACACTTCGGGATCAATTGCAGAGCATTTTGAATCATATTCACGAAATACAATATTTTAGGAAGGGTAAATGATCATATTCGACGTTAGAAACTCTAACGGAACGATAGAAAATGAATCATAAAAAAGAAGATCATAAGATTCCTGTACATACTCCCACGTTTGAAGAAATATCAAAACAAATGCGTATAAATATTGATATTTTGAAAGAAGAAATAACCGATCATATCAATAAAGAAATTGATAGAATGAAAAAAGAATGTAAAGCATGGAACGATAGAAAATGATAGAACTTCCAGATTTGCTTAAAGAAGTACAGAAAATATGGCCACATTGCGATGGTATAATGAAATCTGAAAATGAATTTTACTTCGGCTTGATTAGGTCTGACGGAGGTATTGAGTGGTTTTCTCATTATCAAGCACCTATTAGGGTTCAGCTTTATCTTGATGCTTATGGAAAGATGGAGCGATAGAAAATGATCATCTTCGACTTAGAAACCTTAGCAGACTCAGAGCATAGACGGCATTTTGTTGATCCTTCAAAGAGGACTGATTGCTATTATCATGAGCTTTCAGATCTTAATCAAATGGCTGGATGGTATTATTCAGATCGTTTTAGGATGTCTGATCCTCCAAAGCCAATGAAATTTATTCCTGATTGGGATGAGTTCTTGCATGCTTGTGGAGAGGATATACCGATTAATCCTGTTATTGAAATATTTCGTCAACTAAATGATGATGAATATAACGATACTGAAATACAAATATGGTCCGGTAGATGTGAATCGGTTAGAGAGAAAACTGAAAAATGGCTTCATAAACACACATCTTTTAGTCGTATGAACTGTAGGGTTTTAAAAATGCGCCCAATCGGGGACAACACTCCTGAGCATGAGCTTAAAGAAAAGTGGTTGGAAGAAACTTACGAAGATACCAAGTGGGGTGCAAAAACACCAATCGAATTCGTCTTCGATAGCGACCCAAAGTCTATTGAAATGTGGCGTAGAAGAGGAATTTTCGTTTTTGATTGTAACCAAGGGTAATTATGCAAATTTTACATCCAGAATTAATACCAGTGGTGATTTTTAATATATTTATGTTAGCAATAGTGTGGGCATATGGGAGATCAATGTAATGAATTTGAAAGGAAAAGATCTAGCTTATTGGGAAAGAAATCAATTGGTTTTGTACTTAACGAAACTATTTCCTTCTTGGTTGGAACGTCATCCTATTGAAGATTTTGAATGGGAAGATGATTGGAGGAATATTGTTTTTATAGACACCCCAGAAGGTATATTTTCTTGGCACATTCATGATTTTGAATATGAGTATTTTAACCATTTAAATTATAGAGAAGGAAATTCATGGGATGGGTCATCTACTGAACAAAAGTATAACAAATTAAGGACGAGAGGTTTTTTTTAATTGATATTTTCGACTGTAACCAGGGGAAGGAGTTTTAGATGAAATCCCGAAAGATCAACAAAGCTAAGCGTATAGACCCACAATGCAGAAACCACAAATCATGTCCTGCATGCCTTAGTTCCCGTCTTTACCAACCCAACAAAGGGTTAGCTAAAACCAAAGAACAACTCTTGCAATCTAGGGAACAATCCCAGCTGGCGGAAAATGAGATGGATTTACAATAGGTAAATCTTGTCCAGTTAATGTGAATTGTCCACCTTGCACATAAGGCGTAAAATTGCGGCCATCGATAGGATTGGTATTACGATCAGCAAGCTGGAAGTCATCCAGAGAGGCTTGTCGAACATAGAATAGCTGATTATTAAGCTGCTGCATGCCGGTAGCGTTAGCAAAAGGCATAGTGATAAACTTCGTAGCGCGGATAGCTTGTCCATTGATTAACCCATGTGCTGTTTTGGTTACTACTACAGGCAATGTATTAGTGATATCTTCCGGAGTGAACTGACGAACGGTAAAGTGGCTTAGAGATGAGTCTGGATTGTTAGGATATGGACTAGCAGGCTGAGTATCGATAAACTGATACATAGCATCATTAGGATCTTGTGGATTGGGCATTGGATTAAGTTCAGACATCGAAACCTCAATTAAACTCTTTACATAAATTCACTGTAATGAGAAAAAGATAAAAAACATAGGAGTTTTTTATGGCTAAAGCAACAGCAGAATCCAAGTTCGTAACAGGCAGTAAGCAAACTAAGGCACCAAAACCTAAGAGTTTGACACCTAAAACAAAGTCTACCAAAGCAGGCGATAAGAAGCGTATGGGCATTGGTGGTAAGTCGGTACCTTACTAAATTCTTCCGAAAAGATTTGATTTATTTCTTTTTTTGCCTAGACTCTTGTCTAGGCTTTTCTATTTCATGGAGAAATATATGTCTTCACTCACCGGTACTCACCAATTAGTTCGCTATCAAAACGATAACTACTTTCAAGAACAGAAGTCTAAGGCACCTCCCGCTGATGCTGAAAAACCAACTGGGTGTTGCGGAACTAAGAAGGCTGATAAGATTCCTAAGCCTCGTAGAAAGCATAGTAGGCAATTCACTCAACATGAAATTGACTACACGGTAATGCTAAGAGGTCAAGAGGCTCTAAAGAAAAACCCAGCTACGAAGCATGTTGTTATTGTTGCCCCAACGGATGGGAAGTATATCACAAAGGTATAGGAGTTGTAGGATTTGCACCTACGAAGCCGAAGGCAAGAGATTTACAGTCTCCCTGCTTTGTCTACTTGCATAAACTACTGTATCTAAGACCATTATTCACCCTCTGCGCGTAAAATAGCCCACAAATCCCATAGATTATCGTTCATTTGTGCAAATTTTCTGCGTAAATCGTCTAATTTCTCGCATTCTGGCTCATGATTTGAATCCCAATATGGGTTATGTTTACTGAGTTTTTCAAAGATCTCATCATCTAGGATGGACTTTAGTCTCTCTTGCGCTCTACCGATATCTTGTACCCTGTCGATCATGGCCATAGGGAATGCTTTTGTTGGGTCTAAACCTCTAGCCTTGAGAATATCCCAGATATTGTTATTATGTTCAGCATATTGTTCCTTAGCGCGGATAAAGTTCATCCACTTGGACATTAAGAGCACCATAGCGCGGAAGGATTCATCAGGTCGATTGTTAGGTTGAACGTTTTTCCACCCATGTTTCAAAGCTTCTTGTAGTTCTTTACCAACCTTATCAGAAAGCTCACAGATCTCTTTACCGAAGTTGATAGGTTCAGGCTTCTCTTCAATTGGCCCTAACATCTCTGGGTTCACTCCTGCGATCTTGCAATGCTCCGGCCATTGATCGTAAGGCACTCTGGAGCGCATGAGTTTAGTGAAGTCATCGAATGTATCGCTGATCTTCTGATAAGACTCTAGCAGCTCTTTCTGTTGTTTCTGTTTATCTGTTTCCATCATCTCATACCTATATGTGGGATTGAGACTATTATCCTCAACCATGATATATTTATCGTTAATAATCAATTCATCGATTTGGCATCCGCCGCAGTCAACAGTTTCTCGTACGTAGACTTTAGTGATTGGCTCAGGGAGTCTAATGTGTCCATATCCCCCACAGAGTTTACAATCCCCGTTGCAACATTCGCACATACTAATAACCTATAAATTCCCTGTGAAGTTTGTGCAACCGTTCAACCAAGACCCCCATCTTTTTAAATATACCATTTTTTCAAAAGAGGGATCTAATCCTAATGACCACATTTTGTCACTATCTCTTAATAAAGATTCATGTTCTTCTCTTCCTTTGACATCAATCCAAATCGGCTCTGGCAATCTATTAGCAGTTAAATCTACAGCTTCAGAAATAAGAATAAGGGCTGCATTTAAGTTTTTGAATCTATTGTGCATTCCCTCTCTAGGTACCATATAGCTTTCCTTAAGTCTTGTATCTTGTTTCCCTTCTTGTCGCATCTCAGTATGTACTTAATAGCATTGCCGAGATTGAAACCAAGTTTAAAGTCTTCGATGATATCAATAGACTCAAACCTGTTTCCCTTATAGTGTGAAGGGTGATTTACTGGATCATGAGACTCTGTAAGTAAAGCGGCTTTACATCCGTCACATAGATTATCTGGAGTACAATTATCACTCATCTATACACCTGCCTATTCATCACTAGTCATTCGGAGTAATCCTCAGTTTATCTTGTAATATCAAGTACTCCCAGAAGGTTAACTCTGGGTAGTACTTCTTAGTAGCTTCATATTCTGCACATGAGTATAGATACGCGCATAGAGCGAATACGATAAACAGCATGCAATATCCGAAGATGACTATAGACCTAAGCATTGGGAGCATCTTCTTCTTCCGGCGCTGGAGGTGTAGGAGGTAACACAACAGCTTGGGTTACTGGAGGTGTCACAGGTGTCACAAGAATATTAAGCTTATTCTCGGAGTTTAAGTTAATGCCTTGGACTTCCAAAAACTGAACTGTAGATTCCCTGAATGTATGCTTGAGGATGTTCATGCCATGTTCATCGCATAGCAATAGATACTGCTTCATGTTAACTCCTTTGGCACTTCGGTGTATGAGACTTCTACTGATTTAATCTCGGTTAGGGAATCAATCTTATAAACTCTGACACCATTTATCTTTAGCGCTTCGCTTACACGATGAAGATCATGGGTAAACACGCTATCAAAACACTCATTGTTTTGCGAGATTGAGATCATTCCTCTACTTGGATATAGAATAAGATACATTATTCATCATCTCCTTCGTCTTCATCTTCTTCGCCACATCCTTGACATTGTGGAGGAGCTAGCTTAGCTTTCAGATTCTCTAGTTTCTTAGAGATCTTCTTACGTTCATCACTAACCTCTGTATATCTCTTCATGTAAGCGGTAAGAGTTTGCAGAGCATCTTCTTCTTTAACTTTCAGGTGTTTCTCAGCATCCGTATAAACCTGTAATAAATCTTTAAGCTCTTCGCTTACTTCAACGCCCATCATACCTTTACCCTCCCATTGTTTCTTTAGTTCTTCTGCTTGTCCACCAAATCCCCTGAGGAATGAGTCCATCATAATATTCTCCTTACGTGTTTCTCTAAGATTAACTGTCCATGAGTCATTGAGTATGCATTGATTATTTCCGTACTTATACCCCATCACCTTTTCAAATCCAAGCAAAGCCTGAACTAAAACGGATTGTTTATAGAATGCTAGATCTTCATCGCTAATGAGATTAGGGAATCTCCTGAATGTGCATGTATTGTTATTCTTCTGAGGAAGCGGCTTACCACCAAACATCTCTTTGACATACTTAGGAATTGGGTGAGTTAGTAGTTTAGCATCACATGGAGACTTATCCCTGAAGAACTCATCCCAGGCTTTATACCCTTGTTTATAAGCTCTATTGAGAGCAGCATAGTCCCTAACATCTCTACCGTCTATCTTCCAACCAATCGTAGGCATCTCCAACCCCTGTTTATAATCTATGTACATCGCCGGAGGAGTGTAGTTCTTGCGTATAGCATTAATGATTGCTCTACCTATCCTAGCATGCTTTTTATCCATCTCGTTGATGATATGCATATGCCTCTTGTTATACTCTAACTGCATTTCCCTAAGACTTCTCGTGTAATCATCCATCTACACCTTAACCTTACTAGGTTTATCTTTACTCCAGAACTTATACGGTATGTGGTTACAGTCTATATTCTTATTAGGTGGTTTCTTATCCAACCACTTCTGAGCCTCTGATCTATTCTTATATGCCAGGTTACAAGGCGTACACTTCTGCTGTACAGGCCCACGAGGAGAGAATGTTACACTACATTTCTCACATACTCTAGGTTCATAAACTCTTACCATAGCCAACCTTTTCTTATCAAATGTTTTATTTATACAGTGGGACAAGGGACAGAGACGGGACATGTCTCACATAAAGTCTCTCCAACTCATCCCCAGACAATCCATACAGTTACCACAAGGATTTACATTACAACAGCTACAGCTACACTCACCTTCCTTACACTGTTCAGGCTCATCGATGTCATAGTCAATATCCTCATAGTCATCCTGTTGGTGTTCCATCATCCACCAATCCAACTATTCGCGATGCGGAGGAGATAAGCATATTACGCACCATCACATCTTCCTGTTGAATAATAATCTTCCTAAGTTC
>JAHEYR010000289.1 GCA_023251485.1 Bacteroidales bacterium | reverse complement strand
TTCTGCAGAACCGATGACAGTTTCTGACGTATAATTGCACGGTTTAGACCGAGATTGCGATACGGATACGCTGCAGCAGAGGGAACTACTGCAATCTTGCCGCGATCGATCGAAAAATATTCCGCAATACCATCCGCAATGTAGTTTGTGTTTGCAATAATCACATCTGCTTTTTTGACATTATCCGCAGATTTAACAGCAGATTTAGCAAGAGTTTTCAAATGGATCTCTTGCATCTTGAATGGAGATAAATCATATATGTTTAGAACCATCGCACCATAATCTAAATAGGAATCGATATCTTTCAACCCGCGATAGGTTGTTTCATGATATATATCTACCCGCCTCTTACTACCGTTCGGCTTTTCATTGTAAGCAATATTTCTATCAATCATGTAATCATAGAATGCAGCTGAAATTTCTTCCGGGTACCATCTTCCGAAGAGATTTTTAAGCGGCGCAGAAATACTTCTCAGCTTTTTGTCGGTCTTAGCTTCAGTGACAGTGTGGCTAAACAGCAGTTCAATATGTCGACTTTGCAATGTTGCTACAAGATTCTCGACGTAGTAACCTATTCCGGCCTTTCTCACTATGAGTGGGCGAGTGTTTATAAATACCTTCATGATAAAATAGCCATATACAACTTTTGATACCCTTTTAAAGCATATTGGTGAGGGTTTTTAAACCATACTTAATCTTCAATCGCAAGTAATTGGCGTATGTCTTATCCAAGACAGTATCACTCGCAAATTCGCTCATAAGGTTCTCTATCTCCAGCATTTTCTTTTGATCAACCCTTTGCCCCCAAGTCGCCATTTTAAACAAATGATAACAATAACCTTGGCAACGCTTTGCAACATATTGCGGTCCATATAGTTTCATCATTCTTGCTACATCAGCATCTCTCAAAGCTAGTTGTTTCAAGAAAGCAAGGTACTCCTTCAGCCCAAAAAACAAAGCATCCTGATTTGGTGCTCCTGAGACACTTCTTGAATGAACACGATATGAGAAACAAACCCGTGGAGACGTTTTCTTAAAATTTGTACCCATAATTTTTAACCAAAGAGCATCATCTGCATACATTAGGTTTGGATAGTTCGGAAAACCACCTATTTCATCATATTGCTTGGAGCGCATTACATACCCAGTACCGAATGAATCTCTTATTCCTGCCATTCTGGCCGCTAGGAACTCAGCCGCAGATTCCTGTTTCGGGTTCGGCGAGCAATATCGAATAAACCTACCATTACTATCAATGAGTCTGTAGTGTGTGAGATATAGGCTTGCGGTCGGCTCTTCCAGAATAGATAAATATATTTCTTCAAGAAAATCTTGATCGAGCAAGTCATCGTGGCCAACGATGGTCATTAGTTCATTCTTTCGGATCGATAAAATTCTTTTCCAATTGTCTTCTATCGACAACGGTAAATCCGAAGTAATTACCTTAACCCGCGAATCTTTCCCTTCTAGACTTTGTAACCACTCCGCAGTACCATCAGTACTTTGGTTTTCCAAAATGACCAAATCGAAATCTTGAATGCTTTGCGCCAGGATGCTTTCGACACACAAAGGCAGATAACTCCCGCCGTTCTTTACCGGGAGAAAGATAGAAAACCTGAAGGTATTTTTTCCCATTTTTGTTTCCTGGATTATCGTTATCACAAACCATCTGACCGACAGGTTCATCAATACAAAGCTCTAGGTTTAGAAAGAAACAACCTTTCCCATCGCATTTTTTTTATAATCTAAATATCCCTTGAGAACCATCCGGAATTTCATGATTTTTTGCCTTTCAAAGAAAAAGACATGTGCTAGTTCATAAAAAAACTCTATTAACTGGTGTCTGCAATATGCACGAAATTCCAGTTTGTATTTGTTCATCAGATAAAATCGGTTTCTGGTCATAAAGTATCGCCTAAACGGTGAGTGATTGGTCGTAGCAAATGTATGCACAATAAAGTCAAAAGTCTCGATATTGCCAAGATTGTGTTCAAGTAACGCATCGGCCACTTCTATGACCTTAAAACCATTCATCTGTAGCCTCAAGCAATACTCGTGGTCAATGTAATCAATAAAAAGTTCGTCCATAAATGGGCCGACAGTCCTGTAGATCTCTAGGTTCAGCAGATTACCTGAAGTCATAGTAACCAGAACTTCACGATATCCATATTTTATTTTATGGGGCGTATTACGAAGCATATGAAATGGAGAAACAATCCCAACCGTACTCGGGTCATGAGTGCTAAAGCAGCTGAGCATTCGCTCCACCATGTCTGGATATGGTTTACTGTCCTGATCCATGGTCAATAAAAAATTGTATCCATGTTCAATCGCTTTTATTGCCCCCATGTTCAATGCTTTAGCCAAGCCCTCGTTCTTTCCGTTACTAATATAAGTGAGCGCCTTTATCTTATTAATGCGTTTGACTATTTCAATGTTTGGCACAGGTGAATTATCAATAACAAAAATAATCTCTACTTGTTCAGCACAAGAGCTAATATTTGAGACAACTATATCTTCAGGATTGTAAAGCACAACTAAACCCGCAATTTTAATATCTGGAAACAATTAAGGTGTCCTTTTAGATTTAGTGGCAAAACGCCTGCCGACCCCATTGAATCAATCGGCTATAACATCCCGCAAAGCAGTGTTCTGTTCACGCTCCTGGTGATGCAGAGTATACTTCTTGCCCAGATTATCGACGATGGCAGTCTGCTTGTAACGGACAAGGATGTCGCGCCAGGCTAAGAAGAAAAACAGTTCGCGGTAGCGCCATATATCCCGCCAATAGTGCAGGGCTACCATGCCAGGTTTAATAATGATTTCAGCATTTTTTCGCTCATTGTCCGTAAATCCCCCATCCAACCATAAAAGCCCAGAGCAGACCGGTGACAAGAAGCGGCATGTCTTTGGTGAGTGATTCGGTCGGGTCGCCGCCCTTGCCGGAGA
>JAHEYR010000288.1 GCA_023251485.1 Bacteroidales bacterium | reverse complement strand
AGATGTCGAAACGAAGAAACAACTATCTGGTCATCAGGATAAAAAATAGTGTTTCCGGCACTCCCCGACTCTATATAAGCTACGGAATGGATGGGCAGAAAAATGGGAGCGTCTTATTTCGCTCTATTTTAAAAGGAAATAAGTTTATAGATTATGTAGTTAAGTTCAGTAATCAGGATCGTTGGTATCGGTTGGACAATAACTGGATAACCTTAACGGTAGAAGGCTCTCCCCTCGAAATAGAGCGTTTAAAAATCTGTGCTGATATTTAAAAAAGCAGCATACTTCATTGCTATTTCATCGAAAACTCTACATTTGCATCAGAATTAAAATTTGAGACACCAAACACATCCGTGTGTTTGTAAACATCAAAGTATCTACATATATCCACCTATTGTTTTACAGGTTAATTACATTAAGTAATGCAGAATTATTTTAAGAAATTCAGAGAAAAGACCATTGGTAATGAGTTTGTTTACAAGACACCCTATGGTGAAAAGACTCTGATATATGCCGACTGGATCGCCAGCGGCCGGTTATACCGTCCAATCGAAGAGCGTTTATTAAACACCTTTGGCCCTTATGTAGGTAATACACACACCGAAACCAGTGAAACAGGTACGATAATGACAAAGTCGTATCATCTCGCCCACAAACTCATTAAGCAACATTGCAATGCCGGACCTAATGATGTGATTATTACCACAGGATTTGGGATGACAGGTGTTATCGTCAAGTTTCAACGAATGCTGGGATTGAAATCGTGTGGTAAGTTGATCGGGTCGCACTGCATTCAGGAGAGCGACAAACCAGTGGTGTTCTTAACCCATATGGAGCATCACTCTAACCAAACTTCGTGGTATGAAACGATTGCTGAAGTAGTGGTACTGGAACCTGATAAGGATCTGTTAGTCGATCCGAAGGAGCTCCGTCGGCAACTTGAGATCTATAAAGATCGAAAATTTAAGATCGGTTCTTTCTCTGCTTGTTCAAATGTAACAGGTATAGGCACGCCTTATTATCAACTTGCTAAAATAATGCATGAATACGGTGGTGTATGCTTCATTGATTTTGCTGCATCGGCACCCTATGCCGACATCGATATGCACCCTGCTGATCCTATGGAAAAGCTGGATGCCATCTTCTTCTCTCCCCATAAGTTCTTAGGTGGTCCCGGAGCATCGGGTGTCGTCATCTTCGACAAGAGCATGTATAAAATTGACAGTCCGGATCAACCGGGTGGTGGAACGGTAGAATGGACCAACCCTTGGGGTGATTATAAATTCATTGACGATATTGAAGTACGCGAAGATGGTGGCACACCCGGATTCTTGCAAGCTATCAAATCGGCACTCGCTATCGAAGTAAAAAACGAGATGGGTGTCGAAAACATACATCGCCGTGAGAAAGAGCTTACCGAATATGCTTTCAGAGAATTTGAAAATGTTCCGGGAATGCACATTCTGGCTGAGAATGTTGCAGATAGACTGGGCATCATCTCATTCTACATGGACAGCATCCACTTCAATCTGGTTGTGAAGCTATTAAGCGATCGCTATGGTGTTCAGGTACGTGGCGGTTGTGCTTGTGCAGGTACTTACGGACACTACCTGCTCAATGTTAGTCATGAGAAGTCGAGTAAAATCACGACGAAAATAAACTATGGCGACCTTTCTGAAAAGCCGGGTTGGATTAGATTGTCACTTCACCCGACGATGACGGATGGAGAGCTTGAAACGGTTGTAAAAGCACTTTATGAAATCAGAGCCAAACACCGTTCGTGGGGTCAAGACTATAAATATGACAAACACACCAATGAATTCAAACACATCAGTGAATATGGAGAAAAAGATGAATTGGTAAAATCTTGGTTTAAAATATATTAAGCACTTTATCATTCTTTTTACACTTTAAAGAGCAGTTTTTCTGCTCTTTAATTTTTATGTGGTAGACTATAATCAACTACCTTTGTGGGTTGCCTTCTTTACATTTTCTTATCCTGCCCAATTCAACAACCAAATGGAGTTAACTAAACAAAAACGGGAATTTATTCTTGTTCTTTCTACGCACGAAAAGCTTGGATCTATCGTATTGCCATACTTAGCAGAGAGTTCTTCAAAACCTTTTATAAGTATCTCTGAACGATTAACCGTTTTTAATTTAGACCAATACATTGACAAACTGCCTGATTATGCTATTGAGATGATTCGTCATTCAGATGAATATACAGTAACCAATATTATCAAGCGTTTCACTTCGAAGAAATATCCTGCAAAGACATTCTTCATTTCGGCACAAGGTGAATATTTCAATGATTTCATCCGTCCGTTTATTGATCGCCATTTGGATAAGATTCTTAGAATGGCCGCCCGGTTTCACATCCCGGTCTATATGGATGAGGGATCGCCCAATCTTTACCCTGAAGCTTTATTAACCGTAGAAAAAGAAGAAGCTGAGCCAAAGTTTAATTTCATCAAGACCGAAGAGGGTACCCGATATATCCTCCAGATTTATCATAAAGAAAAACTAATAAAGACTGCGACGAAAGACAACAGAGTCATCAGTTATCAACCTTGCTGGCTTCTTTCGAATAATAAGTTACTCTGTTTTACAGGCGACTTCGATGGCAAGAAACTAGAGCCCTTCATCAGAAAGGAATTCATCGCCATCCAGAAATCAGCAGAGAAAAAATATTTCGAGGCCTTTATCAAAAAGAATCTGAAATCGGGAAGCGTAAATGCTGAAGGTTTCGACATCATCAATATTGAAGCGGAAAAGAAGATACAGTTATCGCTCGAGATAGATTGGCAAGGACAAGCCGTTCTCACCATTTATTTTATGTATGGAAGCAAACGTATTCTGGCCGGAAATAAGCAAGACGTATTTGTGACATTAAAGGTAGAAAATGATAATTATGTATTCTATCGTTTTAAGCGCAATCGTACCTGGGA
>JAHEYR010000099.1 GCA_023251485.1 Bacteroidales bacterium | reverse complement strand
CGACAGGATAAAGCGATCCTTTGTGAGCGGTGTGTGGAAAGAAACTTTCATGCTCGTCGGTCTCTAAGGTCTCCGGAAAGATGCCTTCGTTCTCAAGCCAGAAGCGCAGGTCTTTAAACGTTAATACGGTATCGATATCTGCATTATACTCATCACTCTCGGTCTTCTTGGCTACACAGGGCCCGATGAAGACAATATGGGTGTCGTCGCCAACCTCTTTTCGGAGAAGCTTGGCATGCATCATCATGGGTGAGTGAAAAGGGACTACCCGATGGGCAAGATGAGGGAAATATTTGGTGACAAAATCGACTACAGAAGGACATGCGGACGAAATCCAGACGCCATCGTCGTTTTCTGAAAGAAATTCGGCAGCTTGACGAGAGTACTCCTCGGCTCCAAGAGCTGTTTCGGAAACCAGGTTGAATCCAAGGTTCTTGAGTGCCGAAATCATTGCCGAAGCTGAGTATTCGCTAAATTCAGAAACCCATGAGGGGGCAATGGAGACAATTACATTTCTATGATTTCGGACTAACATCTTGGCGCGACCTAAGTCGTTTCTGACTTTCTTGGCTCCAGCCGGACATATTTGTGTGCAGTGACCGCAGAAGATGCACATCTCGTGAATGATAAATGCACTCTCGCCTTCGCAACGGATGGCTTTTACAGGGCACTCGCGGATACATTTATAACAGTCCTGACAGTCGTTCTTTTCAGTGTAGACCGGTTGTGTTGACATCATTTTACGCCTCCCAGTGTCTCTTCCAGAATCGTCATGATGTTCGATTCGTCTACTTGTTCATACCATTTTCCGTTTATTCGCATCACAGGTCCGCGGTTGCAATGCTCGGAGCATAGATGTCCTCTAAAATCAATCTTGTGTTCAAGGCGATTTTTTTTCAGATAGTCCTGGATGATTTTAAGGTTCTTATTATTCCCGCGGGAAAAGCAAGAACTACCAAGACAGATGATCATTTCGAGCTGAGTGTCCATGGTCTTTTATTTAAATAGCGTTCTGATATCGAATGAAAAATTGATGTAAGGTCTGAATTGGGTGAGGTGTTTTCAAGTATGATCCCTTCAGGAACCAGGATTTGACTGGGTGTGAAATTCCAGATCACCTGAATTTTGGATGCTACCATCAGGTCGGCAATCTTTTGTGCCTGATCGGGTGGGGTGGTGATGATACCCAGTGAGATGTGCATCCGATGTGCAAGATTGGTTAGCTTTTCGACGTTGACTACCTTGACGCCACCGATCTCTGTTCCGATTAAGGCGGTATCTACATCAAAGGCAGCGGTTATCATTAAACCACAGCGTTTAAATTCTTTACTCTGAATAAGTTTGGATCCCATCTTGCCGGCTCCGGCAATGAAGGCTTCGTTTAAGGAGTGGTGGCCTAGTAATGTCTCTAATACATCCAGCAGTGAACCTATTTCATATTCGCAATTACCCTGTACGCCAATGCCTGCCGTAGAAAGTGTCTCCGCTAAGGCTTCGTTAGAGATCCTTAGGTTTTCGGCCATTGTTTGTGTGCTCACATTAGTTCTACCCCTTAGTCGTAAGAAACGTAGGATAGTGAGTAGTTGATTTAACGAGTTTTGTAGTGCTGTTTCCATAGTTTTTTTAATTACCGGCCACCGTAATGTTTATTCGATGGCCTGATTCTTTAAAAATTGGTCAATTGCTTTTGCTGCTTTGCGACCGGCTCCCATGGCTAAAATCACTGTAGCAGCTCCTGTTACTGCGTCTCCACCGGCATAGACGCCATCTCTCGATGTTCTGCCGGTCTCCTCTTCGATGAGGATACAACGGCGACGGTTTAGTTCTAATCCTTTAGTGGTGCTGGTGATGAGGGGATTGGGTGATGTGCCCAGCGCCATGATCACGGTTTCGACATCGAGTGTGAATTCAGAACCTGCGATAACCTGAGGGGCACGTCGACCTGACGCATCGGGTTCGCCCAGCTCCATCTTTACACACTTCAACGACTTTACCCAGCCACTTTCGTGACCTATGATCTCGATCGGATTGGTTAATATATCAAATATGATTCCCTCCTCAACTGCGTGATGAACTTCTTCGGCACGGGCAGGGAGTTCGGCTTTTGATCTTCTGTAAACGATATGCACTTCGGCTCCCAGTCGACGGGCAGTGCGGGCTGCATCCATGGCAACATTGCCACCACCAATAACGGCAACTACTTTTCCTAACTTCAACGGGGTATCCGTATCATCGTGATGGGCCTCCATCAGGTTGGTTCTGGTTAGAAATTCGTTGGATGACTGAACTCCATTCAGGTTCTCGCCCGGGATCCCCATAAACTTGGGTAATCCGGCTCCAGAGCCGATGAATACTGCATTGAACGCCTCTTCGTTAAAGAGTTGATCGATGGTTAGTGTTCTGCCGATAACGACATTGTTCTCAATCTTTACACCCATCTTGACGATGTTGCCGATTTCGTGACGTACAACGGTCTCTTTGGGCAGTCTGAATGAAGGGATGCCATATTCTAATACGCCACCCGGTTTGTGAAGCGCTTCGAAGATGGTTACTTCGTAACCCATCCTGGCCAGATCGCCGGCACAGGCAAGTCCTGCAGGGCCACTACCGATTACGGCTACTTTGAGTCCGTTGGGTGTTATGGTGGTTTCGGGGGTGATGTCGTTTTCGCGTGACCAGTCGCCAATGAAGCGTTCGAGCTTACCGATGGAAACGGGTTCTTGCTTTACACCTAATATGCAACGGCCTTCACATTGTGTTTCCTGTGGACATACTCTACCGCAAACTGCAGGTAGGGCAGAGGCTTGTGCGATGACTTCAGCGGCACTTTTAAAGTCGCCTGCCTTGATATGATGGATGAAGTTGGGGATGCTAATCGAAACAGGACAGCCATCTACACACATCGGTTTCTTGCATTCCAGACAGCGACTGGCTTCGAGCATGGCTTCTTCGCCATTATATCCAAGGCTTACCTCTTCAAAATTGGTGATGCGATAGGAGGGGGCGAGTTCGCGAACAGGAGTTCTGGGTGTCTTTTTCATTACTTGTTTCTCCTTTCGACGATCTTATCCAACCGACAGATGTGATCGGGTGTGAGTGCGTTTTGTGAACGCTCTTCTGTGCGGTACATGGTTTGACGACGCATGGCTTCGTCGAAGTTGACCTGATGTGCATCAAACTCCGGACCCTCAACACATGCAAAACGTGTTACTCCACCTACCGTAACACGGCAGGCACCACACATGCCAGTCCCATCAACCATCAGCGTGTTTAAACTGGCTATGGTCTTCAGGTTTAGTTTGCGGGTTAGTTCGGATAAGAATTTCATCATAATCATAGGGCCTATCGTTATGGCCAGATCGTATTGTTTGTGTTGGTTTGTTACGAGGTCTTCCAGACAATTTGTAACAAGTCCCTTAAATCCTGCACTTCCATCATCGGTGGCGATATAAATATTTCCACTGACCTTGCGCATTGCCTCAACAAGGATGAGTTGCGATGCGTTCTTAGCACCGATAATGACATCGGCCTTAATACCTTGTTCGTGTAACCACTTAACTTGTGCATATACGGGTGCTGTACCTACGCCACCTGCAATAAAAACAATCTTTTTAGAATGTAGTTCTTCAACCGACATCTCTTTTAGTTCGGATGGCATTCCAAGTGGTCCGGCAACGCTTTTGAAGTAATCGCCTACCTTTAATTGATCCATTAATTGTGTTGATAATCCAACTACCTGCACTACAATGGTAACCGTTCCGGCTACTTTATCATAGTCGCAAATGGTCAAAGGAATTCTCTCTCCCTTTTCATCAACCCGTACAATCAGAAACTGACCGGGTTCGGCTGCTTTGGCAACTTTGGGTGCCTCTACATCCATTAAAAAAATGCCAGAAGTAAGATACTCCTTCTTAAGTATTTTAAACATAGTCTTTTAACTTATTGCTTTTTTTGTTTAAATATCTTGCAAAGGTAGATTTCTTTTGATTAAACACATTGTTAAAGGGTTTCAAAAGCGGTCTCTTTTTAAGCGTTACGTTAAATTTAACAATAAACCGCATTCATGAAATTTCTGAACATGAATGTGTGTTTGCGATGCCAATAATTGTGCCGCTTATTGTAACTGGTTGTTAAATAATAAAATATGAGATATGTGACTGATGGATATTGTGTTGTGTGTACAGCAACTGTCATGTTTTATGACAGTTGTGTTGTGTGGATGTGTTAGAAAATATGACAATGATAAAAAAGAGTACACACTAACAGGATCCTGTACCAATGACGAGATGGTTTTCGAATGTTTATTTCTTCCGATGGTTCAGAATCAGCACCGAAGGCAGATTCTCTATTTGCCAGGTCTGCCTGCTGACCAACATCTTCCATCCGGTTAATGCTACCACCATCAAATCATAGGAGTCGCGGGGAGAGCGCTCAGGATTCATTAATATGTTGAAGGGTATATAATGTATCTCTGTCTTTTCGGAGGGCGCTAGCAGGTTCTGAAGGTCGTTTCTGGCCTCTATATTGGTTAAGAGACTGGTCATCGACAATGATTCAACACTTGGATTCAGATACAATGATTTCAACACTGCTTCATACAACTCATCTCCGGGAGGTGGAACCAAGGCCAGGATCCGTTTGGGTTTGGTGAATTCGCGATCGATAAAGATTCCTGTATTGCAAGTGCAATCGTTGATGATCTTTTTAACCTTTCCTCCCAGTATGTTTTCTGTAAATACGGAACGGGCACTCCCCAATAACAAGAGGTCGAAGTTTTCTTTGTTGGCTGTTCGGGTAATCTCATTCTGTACCTCATCGGTTGCCTTATAGCGGGTATGAACCTTGATCCCCAGTTCTGTAGCCGTAGCTTTTAAAGGTCCAAAGCCTTCTCTTTCGAATACGACGGCATTGGTTGGATGCACCTCCGAACTCGGTGTTAGGTGGATGGCTGTAATCTGGTTCTTAATGCTTTCTGTTGAAGGGAAAATGTAGTTTGAGAGCTTCAACAGGGTGCTTCCCATCTGTGGTGGTCCAAAAGAGATCAGTATTTTAAAACGATGATGATCTTTGCCTAACAACGAGTACTGTTTCTTCTCGAAAAGAAAATTGATCAGATTTAATCCGGGTCCGGTTGTAAAGGTGGTGATCAATGCCATCAATACAAGTATTGCGAAGATCTCGGGTGAAAGAATTCCAAGGTCGTACCCAATATTTAAAACAATCAACTCCATGAGTCCTCTGGTATTCATCAACACCCCCAGTGACAGTGAATCTTTCCAGTTCATTCCTCCAAACCTGGCACCCAAAGCACTGCCACCCAGCTTGCCAATGATGGCTACGATAAGTACCATTGCGAAGACAAACCATAAATGACCATTGTTTAATAATCCGATCTGTGTTCTTAATCCGGTGAAGGCAAAGAAGAGGGGGAGTAATAAAACGAGACTCAGATCTTCTATTTTTTCAACGATATTCTTTTTGAAATCGATGTTATGTGGCATTATCACACCGGCTATGAAGGCACCAAACAATGCGTGGATGCCGATTAGCTCTGTGATATAAGCTGATAGAAACAAGATAAAGAACAAAAAGGAGAGAACAGTTTTACTCAGTGTCTCTTTAGAGATATAAACGGAACCAATCTTTCGGAGAAAAGGCTGGATGACTAAAAGCATGATAGAGATATAGCCCAGCGATAATGCAATGGTAAATAGGGAGTTCATGAATGTTCCCGATTTGGTGATGGCAATGACAGCGGCAAGGATAAACCAGGCTGTGAGATCGCCTACGGCTCCACATGTCAACGCCAACGAACCCAGTGGGGTTTTGGTAAGTCCGCGTTCTTGTATGATTCGTGCTAATACAGGAAAAGCGGTAATACTCATTGCGATACCCATAAACAATGCAAAAGCAATGAAAGGAACACCGGCAGGAGCATAGTCGGCATAAAGGAAATAAGAGAGCGCAACTCCCAGTAAATAAGGGAAGATAATACTGGCATGACTGATCATCACAGCAATACCGGCAGTTTTTTTCAACGATTTTAAATCTAATTCCATCCCGATTAGAAACATGAATAGTATCAAACCAATCTCGCTGACAAACTGTAAGGTGTTTAATGAACTGGCGGGAAAGATAAAATCAAAAGCATTCGGAAAGAAATAGCCTAAAAAGGAGGGACCCAGAATGATACCTGCAACAATTTCACCGATTACAGTGGGCTGACTTATTTTATTGAAGAGAAGTCCGATTAAGCGCGATAGAAAGATGATCGCAATGATTTGAATGATTAAAACAGTAAGCGGGTGCTTGAGACGCAGAAAGATATCACTGAGAAACTGTGTAAACGAGCTTGAATTTTGAAGGGCGGTAGGGGCGGAATATTTTGAATTTAAAGAGATGACATGCTGTATCTTTTCAAATTGCATTAGTTTCCCTTGATGTAAAACGAACCACATTAATAATGTGAAGATCCCGATAGTGATGAGGTAGAATAAAAAGTTTCTTCCAGTTTTCATATTTACCCTTGTAAATCAAGTTTAACATTGTTAACCCGGTAGGGTTGTAAATGTTCGGAAAGCACTGAATTTCTATGTTCGTTGCGTTTGCAAAGGTAATAAAAGAAGCAAAGTTAAATTCTCTCAATCAAGTAAAATGTCGTATTTTTTTAATTTCTGATAAAGGGTATTTCTACTAATGCCAAGCGATCGGGCAACCTGACTCATGTTTTTGTTTAACTTATTAACGGCCTTAATGATTGCTTTTCGTTCGAGCTCTTCGAGCGTTTGTAACGGATCGTCTTCTAACACAAAATCGGGCATAGATTGAATCGTAAGCGGACCATGAGCAGGGAAGAGGGTGCCGGCTAAATCTATATTGCCATCAAGGTTTACGAATTTCTCGATGAAGTTCTCTAACTCTCGGATATTTCCGGGCCAGTCATAAGCCAGCAGCTGTCGGAAGAGTTCATTGGTCATATTCGGAACGTTTCGGTGAAGCTTCATCGACTTCATGTTCAGAAAATACTTTATCAGGAGCGGGATGTCTTCTTTCCGGTCTTTCAACGGGGGAATACTGACTGGGATAACGCTTAACCGATAGTAGAGATCCATTCTGAAGTTGCCTTTCGAAACTTCATCAAGGAGGTCGCGATTGGTAGCAGCAATGATCCGAACATCAACCGGTATCACTTTATCTCCACCAACACGTGTGATGTATCCTTCCTGAATGGTGCGTAATAGCTTGACCTGCATTTCGATAGGCATCTCTCCAATCTCATCTAAAAACAGGGTGCCGCCATTGGCTAATTCGAACTTACCCATTCGTCCACCCTTCTTGGCTCCGGTAAAGGCTCCCTCTTCGTAGCCAAAGAGCTCGCTCTCAATCAATGTTGCAGGGATAGCTCCACAGTTTACGGCAACAAAACCATTCTCGCTTCGATTGCTGTGGTTGTGAATAGCCTGGGCGAAGAGTTCTTTCCCCGTTCCGCTTTCGGCCTGTATCAAGACGGTAGAAGGACTATCAGAGATGGTTTTGGCATATTCTATGATCCGATGGATCTGATCGCTCTCGCCTATCAGGTCTTCAAAGGTATAGCGGGCATTCATGCCGGTATATTTGTTGACCAGTTTATAGACGCGTTGCATCTCGCGGAAGCTGGTAACCATACCGGTTATCTCTCCATCCTGATTACGGGTGATATATGCGTTTAAACTAAAGGTCTCTTTTCTGGTGCCAATATGAATGACGGTCTCTTCGTCGAGATATTTTTTTCCATTGGCCACCTGCTCTCTGATCTGCATCCAATTGGGAATGAACTCTCCAATGTTTTTGTTGAGGGCTAATTCCTTGGGGATGTTCATCAGTTTAGTGGCCGCATGATTTAAGGATAAGATGGTTCCGGTAGCATCTGCCGTAAATACACCCAGTGTAAGGGTGTCCATAACCGTGTTGAGATACTGGTGAGCGTCAAACAACATGCGTTGTGATACTTCGTTAGCCAGCTGATTCTCGATGGAGTGAACAGCAGCAACAACTAAGCCAAGCGTGTGTGGATGAACTAATTGTGCATCTCCTGTGAGGTTTAAACATCCGATGGTGTTTCCCTCTGTATCGTGAATGGGGGCAGCTGAACAGGTCCAGGTGTGGTATGCATTGATGAAATGTTCTTTGGCGGTAATCTGAATGGGGGCGTTTTCGCGGATAGCAGTGCCCATGGCATTGGTACCGATAGAGGCTTCGTCCATATAGGCTCCGATGACCATATTTAAGCTTCGGGCAGCATAGATGGGTTCAGGGTCGCCCACCAACCGTAAGATACAGCCATCGTCGGATGTGAGAACAATGATAAATCCGGAAGCTTCAAGGAACTTGTATAAGAACTCCATAAAGGGTTCGGCTACATCTAACAACAGGGTGTTCAGTTCCATCTGAGATGCTATTTCGCGACCCTTTAATATCCGATTTGAAAAGGTTTGCTCGCGATCTATTCCCAGTTTTCTGCTTCTCTCATGAGACCTTTTTACGATCTCATCATGTCTCTTTTTGTTTTCTGACATACCCTTATCACTCATTTCGTTGCAAAGATAACGAAAAACCTCTATTGTTAAGAAGTTAACAATAGAGGCGCTGTTTTAAATCTTGTTAATGTTGGGTTATTATATTGTTTATCTGATGATTATTTAAATGGATACACAATCAGGGTAAGCCATTTGGTTGGGTCTTTCTCTGTCATTGGGTCGGTCATGTAAACCTCCCTGGGTGCACCTGTTAATTGATGGTTGTTGTCTTTTAACCATTTCTTAGCCATTTCGTGACCACGACCGGTTCCGGAATAAGGTCCGTAATAGTTTACCGTATAAATGTTTCCGCCTGTCAACTTTCCACTCTTTATCTCACTATTGCCTTTTAATGGTTTGTTAGCTCCCATACAGGCATCCATTACAAAAAGGTTGTTTTCCCATTTATAATAGAGTGTGAAAGGAGGGCCTGTTGGTTTTGCTTTGTTTTCGACAATGAATTTATCCAGTTTGGTGTAGGCATTGCCTATGAATTTAGGGATTTCCTGTCCGGTACAGGTGGTATGAATGTAGATATAGGATAAAGGCTTGTCGGTTGATGCTGACCCTTTTAATGGCACGTTATCCAACTTCTCACTAATATCTTTTAAACTCTTGAGTCCTTTTTCAAAGTCCTTTCCAACCATTTTATCTAAAAACAGTCCCATGATTCTTCCGATCGGGTTGTTGCCCATATCTGCATCCATCCACCATTTAAGCTGGATACCGCTATCTGCTTTTTTCAGGATGTAGCCTCCCTGAGAGATGCCTTGCTCCATAAAGTCCATCGTAACATTGATCGTGTCGTAAGGCACCGATTTGGTGATGGTTAATTTTCCTTTTCCTACATTTTTTACATCGCTGCTCCAACTATAAAAAGCATCTTTACCGGAAGGAATATCTCCATAGACAAGTTTCATCTTAGGATCAATCTTATGCCAGGGCGACCAATCTTCCCAGTTCTTCAGTGTGTTAATCTGCTCGAAGACTATTTCGGGAGCAGCTTTAATAGCGATAGAACGTTCGATACGAACATTGCGGGGCAACAGAAAAGCGATGATTACTAATACGATAACCAACACTAAAAGCCCAAGTCCAACAAACTTTATAATCTTCATGGGATATGATTTTGATTGAAAATTAAATGTAAATTTAATTATTTATAACCGGGAAGTCAAATTAAAGTTTTATGAAGTGGCCTGAATCTATGATGAATAAATAATTAATCAGTTGATTCATATCATTTTTTAGATCTTCAACGTACGAAAAGGCCTGTCAAAAAAAAGGACTTATTTCAGTTGATAATATTTTTGTAATTTTGTATCCGAAAAGTTGATACTACCACCTGTTTGTATAATAGCACTAATAAAGCTAATCTTCTGCTGCTGTCAAAGCATTAAGTTAAAATCATTTACAGTGTTTTAGTGGCTTATATTCATGGCGTTTTCTTAAGGTTTAAGAATAGGGTCGATAATGTGATCATTATCTACTTACCATGAACCGTGTTGCATTAAAAAATCATATTGATGAGGAAAAATAAGATAAGATATCTAATAAAGAGAGAAATAAAATCATTTTTTGAGTTAAAACAGTCAGAGCGTCTTTGGCATATTCCTGTTTTAGCTTCACTCTGTGTGGGGATCCCTTTGTTTATTGGAATTTATCTTAACAGACTCGATTACGGACTGATATCCTGCTCCAGCGGTTTGGTCATATTATATTTACCATCCACCTCGGTAGCTAACCGGATGATCACATTGGTAGCTTGCTCTTTTGGGTTAATGGTTTCGTTTACAATCGGAATCGTTTTTAGTTTTAATCACTTACTCTCGGCTTTGATTTTAGGATTGTTTGCCTTCGGAGCCAATTGGGTTACTAATTATTTTCAATTGAAGCCCCCGGGGAATTTCTTTTTCATCATGCTTGCTTCCATTGCCAGTTGTACGCCGTTCGATTTGATGACCATTCCTACCCGTGTCGGGTTGGTTGGCTTGGGTACTATGTTGGCATGTGTGTTGGCATTTTTCTATAGCCTGTATATCGTAAAGAGATATCCACCGAAAGCCGAAGTCGTCATCGAAAAGAAAAACAAGTATGCCAGCGTTACTGAGTCTGTAATCATCGGTGCTTTTTTAGGACTTTCGTTATACATCGCACATCTTCTTCGATTAGAAAACCCTTATTGGGTGCCCATTTCGTGTGCTGCGGTAATTCAGGGTGTCAGTTTACGCCATGTATGGCAAAGAAGTTTTCATCGAATTGTTGGGACCTATATTGGATTGTTCCTTACCTGGTTGCTCCTCTTATTGAACATGACCCCTTTGGGTATCTGCTTTAGTGTTTTGATTCTTCAGTTTATTATTGAGATCGTCGTTGTAAGGCAATATGCCCTGGCCGTTATTTTTATAACCCCATTGACCATCTTT
>JAHEYR010000009.1 GCA_023251485.1 Bacteroidales bacterium | reverse complement strand
GTTTATCTTCCTGCAGGAAATAAATGGTATGATCTCTATACAGATAAGGTTTTTGAGGGAGGACAGGAAACAGTTGCGCCGAGTGATTTAACTCATCTTCCGGTCTTTGTGAAAGGTGGAAGCATTATCCCTATTCAATCCGTTGTACAAAACACAACAGAAAAACCAGACGAAACACTAGAAATACATGTGTTTAATGATGAAAAGGGTGGTAAGTTTGTCTATTATGAAGATGATGGGACAACCTACCAAAACAAGACTGGAGCCTTCTTAAAACGTACATTCAGTTTTGATGCCGTGAAAAAGAGTTTAGTGCTGAATAAAGCCGAAGGTTCGTTCACTAGTCGTTATGCGAAAGTAAAAGTTATATTCCATGGTTTTGGTTCTTTATCGAAAGTGAAGTCGTCTATCGGTGACGTAAATACCACAAATGAGAATCTGCACATGGTCTCTTCTGACTATGGGAATTATGCTGTTCAATCCGTTGCCTTACCTCTCACAAATAATGAGATAAGTTTAAACTGGTAGGAACAAATTAGGATAAAGAAGCTTCCTGTTTTTCTATCTGATCCCAATTTATACTTTCTCAAAATAATAAGGGTTTGATCATATGGATCGAACAAAGCACAAAGCGCGTTTGTTTTTCATTCTGAACCACAAACGCGCTTTACTTTGTACAGAATTGAATCACAAATCAACAGTTTGTCGCCCTCCTTTATAGAAAACAAAGAGAAGTTTCTTCAACTGTTGGAGGATTATCGACACCGGCTTGAATTAGTCTCATGCGGAGGACCTGCAAAAACGATAGAGCTGCACAGAAGTAGGAATAAACTTCTTGCACGCGAACGCATTAATCTCTTGATTGATGCCAATACGGCATTTCTTGAACTGTCTCCAATGGCCGCTTTTGGTATGCATGGAAATCAATTCCCTTCTGCCGGTATTGTAACCGGAATAGGAAGGATCCATGGTAGAGAAACTGTTATCGTAGCAAACGATGCAACAGTTAAAGGGGGTACATATATTGAAGAATCAATAAAAAAACATATTCGTGCACAGGAGATTGCCTTTCAAAATCATCTTCCTTGTGTGTATCTGGTCGACTCAGGTGGTGTATTTCTACCTGATCAGGCGAAGGTCTTTCCTGATCGGTTTCACTTTGGGCGATTCTTTTATAATCAGGCACGACTCTCTGCATTGAAGATACCACAGATTGCTATTGTAATGGGATCGTGCACGGCTGGAGGAGCTTATGTCCCAGCCATGTGTGATGAAACCATCATCGTTCGTGAACAGGGAACCATCTTTATTGGCGGACCGCCTTTGGTGAAAGCCGCTACCGGAGAAGATGTAACTGCCGAGGAGTTGGGCGGTGCTGACATCCACACCAGGATATCGGGAACCGCTGATCATTTTGCAGAGAATGACGAACATGCACTACAGATCTGTAGAAATATCTTTGAAACGATTCCACTTAAAAGAACGAAACCGGCTGAGTGGCAAACACCGGAAGAGCCTTTTTATGATCAGGAAGAGCTATATGGACTTGCACCTGTCGATCTTCGCAAACCTGTTGATGCCAAAGAAATCATTGCCCGTATCGTTGATGGTAGTCGCTTTCATGAGTTCAAATCAAGATATGCCCCATCGCTAGTCACAGGTTTTGCACATATTCATGGATATCCTGTTGGTATCATTGCTAATAATGGGGTATTGTTTGGTGAATCTGCATTAAAGGGAGCCCACTTTGTTGAGCTCTGTTCTTCCAGAAAGATTCCGCTACTCTTTCTGCAAAACATTACGGGATTCATTGTTGGTAAAGAGTACGAGCACAAAGGCATTGCACGGGATGGTGCAAAGATGGTACATGCTGTAGCCAATGCAGCTATTCCTAAATTTACGGTGGTATTTGGTGGTTCGTTTGGTGCAGGTAATTATGCCATGGCTGGAAGAGCCTACGACCCGAACCTTCTCTTTATGTGGCCAAATGCCAGGATTTCGGTAATGGGGGGAGAGCAAGCTGCTGGAGTTTTAGTCTCGGTAAAAGAAGATCAACTAAAGTCGAGGGGTCAACTTCTATCCGAAGAGGATCGACAGTCTATGCAAAACGAGATTATTAAAAAGTACGAAGATGAAGGGTCACCTTATTATAGCACCGCTCGTTTATGGGACGATGGAATTATCGATCCTTTAGATACACGACGGATTATTGGCCTTGGATTGGCCATGTCGTATAACGCTCCTTTTGCTGATACCACCTATGGTGTATTCAGAATGTGATTCTAAGAAACACGCTATCATCAATTTATAATGCTAATAAAGCAAGAAAATGTACACAACAATTGAGCTTGAAATTCAGGATGGCATTGCGAATATCTATTTAAACAGACCTGCTGTAAAGAATGCGTTCAACGAACAGATGATCTTTGAGCTAAAAGATTGTTTTACGCATTTAAATCAAAATGATGCTGTCAGAATCATCATTATCAGAGGAAGAGGAACCGCATTTTGTGCGGGTGCAGATCTCAACTGGATGAAGAGCATTAAAACAAAAGACTTTGCGGCTAACCTGGAAGAGAGCCAACTTTTAGCTGACTGTCTTTATACCATTTATCGCTGTCCTAAAACAGTAATTAGTATTGTACATGGCTATTCAATGGGTGGTGCAAATGGAATATTGTCGGCTTGTGATATTGTGTACACCATTGACTCAACTGTATTTTCTTTAAGCGAAGTAAAACTAGGTTTAATTCCGGCATGTATTGCACCTTATATCTTAAAACGGATTGGGGAGTTTGCTGCCAGAGAGATAATGCTTACCGGTAAAAGAATAACCGGCAAAAAAGCTTTGGCAATTGGTCTTGTAAACAAATCGTTTCTTGATATGGAGAGTCTGGAAGACTATCTAACCCATACTATTGCTCATTTGAAATCGGGGGGTATACAAGCTCAAAGAACGATCAAGATGTTGATACATCAAGTTGTAAATCACCTTAGCCTGGATGAAGCCCGAGTGTATACGGCCCAGATGATTGCTGAAACCAGAATGACAGCCGAGGCCCAGGAAGGGATGGATGCATTTCTGGAAAAACGAAACCCCCAATGGAATAATAATGATTAAGATTAAAAAAGTACTGATTGCCAATAGGGGCGAAATTGCCGTTAGAATAATCAGAACCCTAAAGAAGCATGGAATTCTTTCGGTAATAGTTTATTCGGTTAGCGATGCCGATTCTTATGCCGTAAGGCTTGCAGATGAAGCTGTATTTCTTGGGAGCGATAACCTGAGCGAATCGTATCTTAATATCGACAAAATAATAAGGATTGCCATTACCACCGGTTGTGATGCATTGCATCCGGGATATGGTTTTCTGTCGGAAAATTCTCTATTAGCTGCTGAATGTAAAGTAGCAGGAATTTTCTTTATCGGTCCCTCTGAAGAGACAATACAAATAATGGGTAACAAACTGGAAGCACGTAATGTGGCAATATCTGCGGGGATTCCTGTAATTGCGGGTAGTTCGGGGACGCATGAAGAGATCATAAGAAACGCTTCTGGCTTGCATTTTCCTTTACTGGTTAAAGCGGCCGGTGGTGGTGGTGGTAAAGGGATGCGTATTGTACAAAAGAAGGATGAACTCAGAGAAGCACTTACAGCAACTGCACGAGAAGCTAAAGCCTATTTTGGTGATGAAACGGTATATGTTGAACAGTTAATTGAAAGACCCCGTCATATTGAAGTCCAGATTCTTGGGGATACACAAGGAAATATTGTTCATCTCTTTGAAAGAGAATGTACCATTCAACGACGTCATCAAAAAATAATCGAAGAAGCTCCCTCTCCCACCCTTGATCCAAACACAAGGGATAAGTTAACACAGGCTGCTATCAAAATTGCACAACAAATAGGATATGTAAGTGCGGGTACCATTGAGTTTTTGGTTGATCCCTCTCTAAATTTCTATTTTCTGGAAATGAATACCCGAATTCAGGTAGAACATCCGGTTACTGAATTTATTACAGGAGTTGATATTGTTGAAGAACAACTTAAAATTGCATCAGGATTTCCGCTATCATTTGGCCAGGAGAATCTTACCATAAAAGGACATGCAATTGAATGTCGTCTATATGCTGAGGATCCTGAACACGATTTTAGGCCTACGCCTGGTGATTTGCTTCAATTTTCGGTTCCTCTTTTAAACGATGACTACCGGTTAGATTCGGGAATTGAAAGAAAAGGGGTAATCGAACCCTTTTTCGATCCTCTGATTGCAAAACTTATCGCGCATGGGAATACACGCGAAGAGTCTATAGAAAAGATGCAGAAGATGTTACATGAAACTATCATCCTGGGGATTAAAACCAATCGTGATTTCTTATACGAAATGTTGAGTCTGCCTGAATTCATAGAAAATAACGTATGGGTAACTTTTGCAGAGGAACATTCTAAAAAAATAATACAGCGTATCAAACAACGTACTTGTCAATTTGATAAGAATAGAGCACTTCTTGCCTTTCTCTCACTATCAATGGTTACAGGTAAACTACATACTTCGGAGGATCCATGGGATATGGACTTCTGGCGGAATTATAGGATTATCCCCTATCTCTTTGAATCGAAACCTAATGAGGCCTTGCTGTTAAAAAAGGATAAAAATAATTTCAATTGGCTTATCAATAAGCATCTCTATATAGTAAACATTCAAAAGCTTGAAGACGAAAAGATATTCCTAAAATTAAATAATCAGACTTTTTGTTTTCACTATGCGATTGACAAAGAAGGTATGTTTTTAGTTTACCATAATGGAACAACTTTCTCCGGATTACGTAAAGATTTTTTAGCTGCACCTAGTGACTTTTCGCCTAAAAATAACCATATCCATAAGGATAATGGAACAATCGTTTCGCCGGTACCCGGAAAGGTTTCAAAGATATTTGTAAAAGAGGGTGATGTTGTGAACAAAGAGACTGTTTTACTGGTTGTGGAATCAATGAAGATGGAGAATAGCATATATGCTTCGGGAGAAGGTATCATTTCGAAAATCTTTATAAAAGAAAATGATACCATTGAAACCAAAAGCACTTTAATGATCATTGATCTTTTACAAAAAAACTAAACTACTTGCCTACTATGGATTTCAACCTAAGTGAAGAGCATAATTTAATACGCGAAACAGTAAGAGATTTTGCAGAACGCGAAATAAAGCCTGTGGCTTTGGAGCTTGATGAAAAAGAGAGATTCTCAATTGATCTTACAAAAAAAATCGGAGAGCTGGGTCTCTTTGGGATGACGCTTCCTCTGGAATACGGAGGACAGGGTCTGGATACCTTATCATACATCATAGCTGTTGAAGAACTTGCACGTGTGGATGGCTCACAAGCCGCAACACTAGCGGCTCATAATTCATTAGGCATTGGTCCTATTTACTACTTTGGGACGGAAGAACAGAAACGAGAATATCTTCCGGATTTATGTACAGGCAACCAACTATGGGCTTTTGGATTAACCGAACCCGAAGCTGGTTCTGATTCGAGAGGAACAAAAACAGAAGCAAAAGAAGTTGATGGTCAGTGGGTGATTAACGGTTCGAAGATTTTTATCACAAACGGAGCTTCAGAGATCTCCGCAGGCGTTACGGTTCAAGCTATTACTGGTGAAAATAATGGAAAAAAGGAGTATTCGGCTATTTTAGTAAAGAAAGGGACTCCTGGTTATCAGTCAAAACCATTGAAAGGAAAGATGATGTGGCGTTCATCAGATACTTCTTCAATGTTTTTTGAAAACTGCTCTGTCCCTCATGAAAATATTCTTGGCGAAAAAGGACAAGGGTCGCACATTATGCTCAGTACCCTTGATAACGGAAGACTTTCCATCGCGGCAATGGGATTAGGATGTGCGCAAGGAGCTTTCGAAGCTGCACTGGCCTACTCGAAAGAACGGAAACAATTCGGACAGGTTATTGGAAAATTTCAGGCGATTAGTTTTAAACTAGCTGACATGGCTACAAAAATTGAGCTGGCTCGAAATCTACTTTACAAAGCTTGCTGGCTGAAAGATGCAGGAAAAGCATTCGGGAAAGAGGCTGCTATGGCAAAACTTTATTGTTCGGAAATAGCAAAAGAGGTAGCTGACGAAGCGGTACAAATATTTGGCGGATATGGACTGATAAAAGAGTATCCCGTTGAACGTTTTTATCGTGATCAACGTTTATTACAAATAGGCGAGGGAACTTCTGAGATACAACGGTTAGTAATTTCAAGATTTTTAGGATTGTAAGGACGATGAATACAATGAAGGGAAGATGCATTACGAACTCTGTGTTTATAACAGAAAATGTTCGCGACGCAATGCAGGGGTTGAATTACATTGTACCGGCACAACAAAAAGCCGATTATCTCAACGTATTATTAAATGTTGGGTTTGAGAGGATTGATATGGGTTATCTGGTATCACCCAAACCACTTCCTCAATTTAAAGATTTGTATGAAGTGTTGAGCTTGATAGAACCAACTGAATTTAAAACCCGTTTAATGGTGCAGGTTAATAATCCAGAATCGACCCTGATTGCCTGTAGTCAACCCCTTATTAAATCAATAGGTTATGCCTCATCGATATCAGAAGTTTATCTGATGAGGTCGCTACATGTTTCACAAGAACAATCGTTAACTGATTTGTTAAAAATTGTTGAGATTACAAATCGCCATGATAAGGAGTTGGTGGTTTATTTGACCATGGCTTTTGGAAATCCATATAATGAAGAATGGTCACCTGAAAAGGTTTTCAATCTCATTCAGATTTATCAGAGCTGGGGTATCAAAAAGATTGTATTCTGTGATACCTATGGGGGAACAAATCAATTTACCATAGCCGGATTATATTCTTTACTCTGCTATTCTTTCCCCTCTATAGAATTTGGACTTCATCTGTTTACAAGTAGTCAAAACTGGTTTGAAAAGATTGATGCAGCCTATCGGAATGGTTGTAGGCATTTTGACGGGGTTATTCATGGAATGGGAGAGTGTCCTGCCACATGTAATGAAAAAGAACATGTTGGAATTGTTAACACACAACATCTACTTGAATTTTGTGGTATAAATAACATCAAAACCAATCTGGTGAGCGAGGCATTTGAAAACGCTATCGTTCAATCGCTGCTTACCTTTTCGGATATCCCGCTGGAATAAAAAGATACAGTGGCTCTAATTGTTTAGACAAGTCCAACAACTAAAGCCACTGCATTACGCTATGAATACTGTACGATTTCTGCTTCTCCTTTTAAAACCATTACCGCATTACTGGCTAATGCATCTATTTCATCTTCATTAGGATACACTGCTACTGGAGCAAAGCGTTGAATCCGGTTAAACAGATAGTTTCCAAATCGCCGACTATGAAAGACATCCCCTGAGAGAATAATAGCATCAGGCTGCTCTTCAAAAACAGTAACCATCGCACCAACTTCCTTAGCCACCTGATATGCCATACCGGTTAATATCAATTCGGCATATTCATCACCAGCATCTATTTTCCGCTCTACCTCATCAAAGCTAGTCGTACCAAGATATCCCATTAAACCACCTCGTGAGGTAATCATCTGAACGATTTCAGTCTGGGTATAATGTCCGGAGAAACATAAACGCACCACATCGCCAATAGGCAAACTCCCAGTACGTTCTACTGAAAATGGGCCATCACCATCATAACACTGGTTAACATCTATCACGCGGCCATTACAATGGGCTCCAACTGAAATGCCACCTCCTCCAACATGTACAACGATAAGCTTCAGCTCTTCGTATTTCTTGTTTATCGATTGAGCATATTTGCGAGCTACTGTCTTTTGATTCAACGCATGAAAGATTGATTTTCGTTCGAAGAGTGGATGTCCAGATAGTCTGGCTAAAGCATCCAACTCATCCATCACACCAGGATCGGCAGTTAATGCCTTAGCATCGGGTATCAGCTGTGCAATCTCAGCTGCAAGAAGCCCTCCAAGATTAACTGCATGCTGCCCCATAATGCCTATTCGCAAGTCGTGCGCCATGGCCTCATTAATTTCATATATTCCGGAAGCAACAGGTTTTGTTAACCCTCCTCTTGCTATTACAATTTTAAAATGGCTGATATCAAAATCATTATCTTTTAACAGTTTCAATATGGCTTTCTTACGAAAACCAAGCTGGTTGGGTATATTGGTACTATCAGCCAAGTCATGCATATTATGACGGATAGTAGTCAAAAATGACATTTTAAGGTTCTCAAAAACAGCAATCTTCGTTGATGTGTTTTTAGGATCTATAACGAGAATATTTCCAGTTACCATGATATTTTGTTTTTTTGAATCATCAATATTACAAATATACTCGTATCTATCGTTTGTTGTAGAATATTTTAATGTATGAAATGACTATTATTCTGATTTTTCATACTTTTAACATTCAAACTACAATAGAAGCCCCCCTTTTACTATTTTTGTTTGTTATTTATATCTTATACGTACTATTTCTTAAACAAATTCAACATTTCATGAAAAAAATCAGTTTGCTGAGTTTCCTTTTGTTGCTTTGCATCTCCTTCTCTGGAATTGCACAACAGGTTCAAACATTACCATTAGATCCAAAGACGAGGATTGGTAAGCTTGATAATGGTTTAACTTATTACATTAGAAAGAATGAGTTACCAAAAAATAGAGGTGAGTTTTATATCGCTCAAAAAGTAGGATCAATCTTGGAAGAGGAGAGTCAAAGAGGATTAGCTCATTTTTTGGAGCACATGTGTTTTAATGGCACTAAAAACTTTCCGGGAAATTCGTTAATTAAATACCTTGAAAAAATTGGTGTGAAGTTCGGAGAAAACGTTAATGCATATACTTCTATAGATGAGACGGTATATAATTTATCAAACGTTCCCCTGACCAGAGAAACGATTTTAGACTCAGCACTCTTGGTATTACACGACTGGTCAAGTTTTGTATCATTAGAAAATAAAGATATTGATGATGAACGTGGCGTTATTCGTGAAGAATGGCGTACACGCAATACCGGAGGTTATCGGGTATTAGAAGCAGGTGTCAAAGAGATGTTTGCAAACACGCAATACGCTAACCGCATGCCTATTGGCAGTATAGACGTAATCAACAACTTTGCTTATCAAACAATAAAAGATTATTATAAGAAATGGTATCGTCCCGATCTACAGGGAATAATCGTTGTAGGTGATATAGACGTTGACAAAGTTGAAGCAAAGATAAAACAGATTTTTTCAGATATTCCTGCTCCTGTTAATCCTGCTGCGCGTACACAATTCCAGGTTCCGGATAATACTGAACCGATCGTTTCTATACAAACGGATCCCGAAGTTCAACAAACACAGATTGCCATCTACTGTAAACACAATATCGTTCCTGTTGAAATGAAATCATCTGTTAATTACTACTTCATGAGTGTAATTAACGACCTGATCTCAACTATGTTTAATGCCAGATTATACGAATTGTCAAAAAGTTCCAACCCACCTTTTGCAGGAGCACAAGGAGGTTATAGCAATTTCTTTGTCACTCCAACAAAAGATGCATGGAGTGTATCAGTTGCACCCCGCAATAATAACGAAACCGATCTTGCCTTGCGTGCAATTATTCGTGAAAATGAAAGGATGCGTCGTTTTGGTTTTACTGCTTCTGAATTTAGTAGAGCTAAAACAGATTTATTGCGTTCATACGAAACCGCTTATAACGAAAAGGATAAGCAGAAAAATGATGCCTATGTAAGAGAGTGCGTTCAACATTTTATCAATAATGAACCAATGCCGGGTATAGATTATGAATTTGATTTGGTAAATAAGGTTCTACCCAAACTTCCATTGGAAGCAATAAATAAAATGGTTCAACAGTATGTCACTGACACTAATATGGTCTTTTCGTTTACCGGTCCTAAAAAAGAGGGAATAAGTACACCAACCAAAGAACAGATTCTGAATGCCTGGAAAGAAGTTAAACAAGAAAACATTACGGCCTATGTTGATAAAGTTTCTAACAAACCCCTAATCGAGAAAAAACCAACTGGTGGAAAGATTATTAAAACAGAAATTAAACCTTTTGGTTATACACAATGGACTCTCTCTAATGGAGTTAAGGTTTTAGTAAAGAAGACGGACTACAAGAAAGATCAAGTGATTATGAGTTCGTATAGTCCGGGTGGTTCTTCGTTGGTAAATGATCCTGACTATCCTTCTTCAACAGTAATTAATGAAATTTCAACGCTGGGTGGTGTTGGTCCATTTTCATCTGTAGAGCTCGAAAAGATGCTTACCGGTAAAATAGTTTCTGTAGCCCCTTCGATAGGAACGCTAAATGAAAGCATGAATGGGAACGCCTCACCCAAAGATTTTGAAACTTTAATGCAATTAACCTATCTCTATTTTACACAGCCTAGAATGGATAATGATGCATATAATTCATGGTTAGTTCGTAAGAAAAACCAATTGGAGAACGCATCATTAAATCCAATGAACAGTTTTGTTGATTCGGTTATTACCATTATTACAAACAAAAACCCACGTGGAAAACGGCTTAATTTAGAGATGCTTAAAAAAGTAGACTATAATAAGGTGATGGAAATTTATAAAGACCGTTTTGCTGATGCAAGCGACTTTACTTTCTTCTTTACCGGAAATGTAGAACCAGATAGCATCAAAAATTCGGTTGCACTTTATCTCGGAAGTCTTCCGGCAAATAACAGAAAAGAGAATTTTAAAGACAGAGGCGTTTATCCTCCAAAGGGAGTTGTAAAGAATAATTTCAATAAAAAACTTGAGGTTCCAAAGACTACTGTTTTTATAGCTTATACCGGAGAAATTCCTTTTACGTTAGAAAATGATATTCTAATCGACTACGTAAAAAGTATCCTCGACATTGTTTATACAGAAAACATCAGAGAGAAAGAGGGTGGATCATATGGCGTTGGCGTTATGGGAAGCATAAATAAGTTCCCAAAACAGCGCTTTGGATTCCAGATTAATTTTGATACAGATCCTATAAAGAGAGAAAAACTAACTGGTATTGTTTACGATGAAATCAAGAAGATCATTACAGACGGTCCGAATGACGTGAATCTGAATAAGGTGAAAGAAAACCTGATTAAAACATATCAGGAAAATCTGAATGAAAATGGTTATTGGTCGGGAGTTATTTACAGTCAGATCGTTAATGGCATAGATGTCAATACTGATTATGCTAAGATAGTAAAATCAGTTACACCGACTCAAATTCGCGATTTTGCTAAAAAGATCTTCACACAAAATAATATTATCGAAGTATCTATGAGTCCTGAGAAGTAATATTTTAGAAACAAATTCTTTATGAAAAGGCCTTCCTGTGAATGGGAGGTCTTTTTTTTATTTAGTTCGGCTATAGTTTTGTACAATTCAGACGTTAAATTTCACAATTCAGAACATAGCTTTTTCTCTCACCATAAATGATAAATACTTTTGCTGAACAAAAAATGGAAAAATGAGTTTCTCTGTGCAATACGTTTTACGCAATCACGTTATCAAACATGGGAAACGTTTTTATTAATTATCGTTTCCTTCTTTTTTTTGTAAATAAGTTTAACAATAATGGACGAGAAATTAGAGAAAATAATCATTGAATCAGCTGCTCTATTTAAGAAGTACGGAATTCGTAGCCTATCGATGGACGATATCAGTAGAGAATTGGGTATTTCTAAAAAGACCATCTACCAATATGTACCAAATAAAGCAGCACTAATAGAACTGATTTTGGACTGGGTCACTACAAATAATGTATGCCTAAGGCCTAAAACAGAACAAAAGACAAACGCAATTGACGACTTGCTTGATTTCAGCTTAACAGTTCAAGATGAGTCAAATGAGTCGACTCCTGCAATTTTGTTTGATCTGCAAAAATACTATCCGGATGTTTTTAAACGCTTCTCAGTAAAGAAGAACGAACTGGTGTTTGCTCATCTAAAACAAAATATGTTGAAAGGAATTGAAGAGGGGTTTTACCGTACAGACTTGGATGTTGATTTAGTATCACATCTATATGTCAAGAAGTTAACCGACATACATGATGTTGATTTTATACATACACACAATTATTCTCTTTCAAGAATGTTTGAAGTGATGTTTGACAACCACATCAGGGGAATCTCAAATGAAAAAGGCTTAGCCTATTTTGAAAGTAAAAAAATGAAAATAACTAATAACAACGAGGATAAATGAAAGCACGGAATATCATCATTCTGACAGCCCTCTTACTTGTTTCATGCTACAGTTTTGGACAAGAGGTTCAAAACTTTTCTCTACGTGAAGCTCAGGAATATGCACTTAAAAACAGTGCAGAGGTCAAGAACACAAAAATCGACAACGACATTGCCAGAAAAAAAATCTGGGAAACTACAGCAATTGGATTACCTCAAATATCAGGAACTGTTAATTATCAACACCAGTTTAAAGTTCCTGAAATGAATTTTGGAGGATCTTCATTCTTAAAACTTGATCCTGCATTACCTGCCGGAACGCCATTGACGTCTGACATGGTTGGTAATACCTTAACACTAGGATCTAATCCCGGCCAACCCATTAAACTTGGTCTTATGGATAATACCACGATGGATGTCACAGTCAGCCAGCTTGTTTTTAATGGTGGTTATATTGTTGGACTTCAGGCGGCACGAGTCTATTATCAGATAGCCGACCAGAACTATCAAAAGTCACAAATTGATATAAAAGAGTCGATAGCCAACACCTATTCCCTGATTCTAATTGTAGAAAATAATCGTGCAGTCTTACAACGGTCATTAGACAACATCACAAAGACGCTTTCTGAAATGCGACAGATCAACAAACAAGGACTTAACGAAGATACCGATGTTGATCAGATTGAGCTGACTAGTCTAAACATTTCAAATGCGATAAATACAATTACACGCCAAATTGATGCTTCATATGATCTACTCAAGTTTCAAATGGGAGTGCCGCTGGAAAAAAAGATCGCTCTAACAGACAACCTTGATGGGTTAATCGCAAACGTTGATCTGGCGACTTTGACAGGTAAGCAATTCAATATTCAGAGTAACATTACCTTTAAAATAATGAGTACTCAGGAAGCATTTGGGAAACTGGCCTTACGCAAAGAAATCTCAAATTCGCTACCAACGATAGCTGCATTTTACAAACACACTGAGAAATTAAACCAAGCTGCTTTTGATTTTACACCAAAAGATATTCTTGGTCTTTCAGTAAATGTTCCTCTATTTTCAAGTGGACAACGCACTGTAATGGTGAAACAACGAAAACTAGAGTTAGAGAAGATCACTAATTCAAAGAACAAAGCCATTGAAGGAGTCAAACTTGACTACACAAATTCGAAGAACGAGCTTAACTCAACGTTTGAAAAATACTTAAACGAAAAGAAAAACATAGAGTTGACAAAACGCATCTATGATAAAACGATGGTCAAATTTCGTGAAGGGATCTCATCAAGTTTAGATTTAACTCAGGTTCACAATCAATACCTTACTGCTCAATCAAATTTCTTTACTGCGGCATACAATCTTTTGACGGCAAAGAATAAGTTGGATAAAATTATAAATAACGACTAATTATTATTTTGGGTAACGAAACACATTGAATATCATGAATAAAAACATTTTAATAGCATCGCTCCTTCTTGTAGCAGTAGCCTGCAAGCCCGGTGATAAAAAAGCTGAATTAGAAAAACTTAAAGTTCAAAGAACTGAACTCTCTTCAAAAATTGAAACACTAGAAAAAGAATTAGGTGTAAAAGATACTGCTGTTATAAAACCAATAGATGTTGCTGTCACACCTGTAGCTTTTGCGGAATTTCGTCATTATCTTGATATACAGGGTCACATTGAAGGTGATCAAAATATTGAGGTAAGCCCACAATCACCAGGTCAGGTAATACGAGTAAATGTTAAAGAGGGTGATCATGTTGTAAAAGGACAAGTTCTGGCTGAACTAGACTCAAAACTGATCCTACGCGGAATTGACGAAATTCACTCACAACTTTCATTAGCTACTACATTATACCAGAAACAAAAAGCATTGTGGGATCAAAAAATTGGATCCGAGGTTCAATTCCTAACTGCAAAAACAAACAAAGAGTCACTTGAAAGAAAACTAGCCTCCATGCAGGAACAGCTAGCCATGAATAAGGTAAAATCACCTATCAGTGGAACCGTTGAAAGTATTCCTTTCAAGATTGGACAGGTAATTTCTCCGGGGGTACCAACTTCTACCATCCGCGTAGTAAATATGAGTGGGGTAAAAGTTATTGCTGATGTGGCAGAAGCTTATAGTTCGAAAGTAAAAAATGGAAATGAAGTTTTGGTGAGTTTTCCTGATATCGACGAGCAAATTGCAGCTAGAGTTACTTTCGGAAGCAAGGTTATTGATCAAACAAACAGGACATTCAGAGTTGAGGCCAGACTAGCACATTCAAGAGCAGATCTTCGGGCTAATATGATTGCAAACCTAAAGATCAGTGACTATATCAATAAGAAAGCAATGATCATTCCTATCAATCTCATACAAAAATCAATGAATTCCAGTTATGTTATGTTAGCCGTTCAAAAAGGGAACCAAACTATAGCTGTAAAAAGAGATATTAAAACAGGAAATACATATAATGCTGCTTCAGAAGTTATTGATGGATTAAAGATTGGCGACAAATTAATCACTTCAGGATATCTAAATCTTAAAGAGGGTCAATTGATCAAATTATAACATAAAAGGGTGATCCATTATGAAAAAAAATAAGATTAAAGAATTTTTTGCGACGAGTTGGGCAATAGATAATAAAACAAGTGTTTATGTATTGGTTGCTTTTATTTCGCTGCTAGGATTTTCAAACTATAGATCAATTCCAAAAGAACAGTTTCCGGAATTAGTAATCCCAACCATTATGGTAAGCACTGCTTATCCGGGTGCCTCTCCGGCAGATATTGAAAATCTTGTAACCAGACCAATTGAAAAACAGATTAAAGGGATAGCAGGAGTAAAAAAGACAACCAGTAATTCTTTGCAGGACTTCTCATCTATTGTAGTTGAATTCAATACAGATGTGGTAGTCGCTGAAGCGAAACAGCGTGTAAGAGATGCTCTTGACAAAGCTCGTGCCGACCTTCCGAACGATTTGCCCAAAGATCCAACAGTAATGGAGATTGACTTTTCGGAAATCCCTATCATGTATCTTAACATCTCAGGAAATTATGATCTGGAGAAACTAAAGAAATTTGCAGATAAAGCAAAAGACAGAATAGAAGCATTCAAAGAGATTACCCGTGTTGATATTGTTGGGGCACTCGAGCGTGAAATTCAGATCAATGTTGATATGAATAAAATGCAAGCAGCCAAAGTAACCTTTGGCAATATTGAGCAGGCAGTCGCTTCAGAAAACAGAACAATTTCGGCTGGGACAATCAGCAACTTTGGTATGAAACGAGCTATACGTATAGTAGGTGAGTTTAAAGATGCTAACAAACTTGGAGATATAGTAATACAATCGTCGAGCGGGGCTTTGGTTTCTTTAAAGGACATTGCTGAAGTTAAAGATAGCTTTAAGGAACAAGAATCATTCTCACGTTTAAATGGACAAAATGTAATTACACTAAGTGTCGTTAAGAAAAGCGGTCAGAACCTGATCGAAGCTTCCGATAAGATCAAAGAACTTTTGAATACTGAATTAAAAGGAAAGGTATTTCCAAAGGATTTGAAAGTGACGATCACTAATGACATGTCAGTTCATACAAGGAACACATTGGAAGAGCTTAATAACACCATCATTATTGGATTTATATTGGTAACGGTTGTGTTAATGTTTTTCATGGGCTTCAAAAATGCATTCTTTGTAGGACTATCAGTTCCACTTTCTATGGCTGTAGCCTTTATTATCATGCCGGGATTGGGATTTACGATGAATATGATGGTAATGTTCGCCTTCATTTTTGCGTTGGGTATTGTGGTCGATGATGCCATTGTGGTTATTGAAAACACCCATCGATTACATCGAAACCAACCCGATATTGTACGTGCAGCAAAGATGGCAGCCGGGGAAGTATTTTTACCCATTTTGTCAGGAACTCTTACAACACTTGCGCCTTTCTTCCCATTGGCTTTCTGGCCTGGTATTGTTGGTAAGTTTATGTACTTTATGCCGGTAACTTTAATTATTACTTTGTTTGCATCATTGTTTGTAGCTTATATCATCAATCCTGTTTTTGCCGTCTCATTTATGAGACACGAATACGAAGCTGTAGAAAAATCAGCCATATCAAAACGGCAGAAATTATGGTCCGCTATTTTAGCAATAATTGCAATAGGTGCCTATTTATCCAAATTATATTGGGTTGGCAACTTTATCTTGATCGTAATAGCTTTAGTGTTACTCCATCAATTTGTTTTAATAAAATGGATTCACGCTTTCCAGGAGAAACTATGGCCAAGAATGATGCATTATTATGAAGTAAGTCTTCGTTATTTCTTAAAAGGAAAACGTCCGGGATTGATCTTTGCAGTTGTTGTTGGTCTATTTGTGTTAACAATGATCATAACAAGTATTGTAAAGCCAGCCATTGTTTTCTTCCCTGATAATGCTCCAACGAACATTTATGTATACATTAAAACACCTGAAGGAACTGATCAAAAAGTAACCGATTCAATTACAACATTGGTTGAAAAGAGAGTAACTACGATTCTAGGCAAGAATAATCCAATCGTTGAATCAATTATCTCAAATGTTTCGTTAGGTGCAGGAGATGACAATAGCTTTGAAAGAACTGCAGCATCAAACAAAGGAAAAGTGAGTATTAACTTTGTCGAAACTAAATTTCGCCAAGGAGTTTCGACTACCGAAATCCTATCTACTATCAGCAAAGGCGTGAAAGGAATTGCAGGTGCTGAGATTTCCACTGAGAAAAATAGAAGTGGTCCTCCAACAGGAAAGCCAATTAACATTGAAATAAGTGGAGATAATTTACCGAATCTTGTCTCTGATGCCAAAGCGTTTAAAAGTTATCTCGATTCTCTCCAGATACCCGGAGTTGAAGAGTTAAAGAATAATTTTGAAGAGAATACACCTGAATTGTTGATTGATATTGACCGCGAAAGAGCAAATCGTGAAGGTGTTTCAACAAGTCAGATAGGATCTGAAATTAGAACAGCCGTATTTGGAAAAGAAGTTTCAAAATATAAAGAGGATGAAGATGAATATCCAATTCAACTTCGCTATTCTGATGTACAGCGTAAAAATATCAATGCATTGATGGATCTTCATATAACTTATCGTGATATGAATTCCGGAAAACTTCGTTCAATTCCACTCTCAACAGTTGCAAAAGTTGAATATTCCAATACATATGGCGGTATTAAACGTATCAATGAGAAGAGAGTAATCACGATTTCTTCGGAAGTTGCACCAGGATATAATGCAAATGATATTGTAGCAAAGATAAAAACCTTAGCTAATCAATTTCCAAAGCACGAAGATATTCAGATTAAACTAACCGGAGAACAAGATGAACAAGCAGATACTGCTGGTTTTCTTGGAAAAGCAATGCTTATTGCTATCGGCTTAATCTTCTTCATTCTGATATCACAGTTTAACTCAATGAGTAAAACCTTAATCATTTTAAGTGAGGTAATCTTCAGTATCATTGGGGTATTACTAGGTGTAATGATCTTTGGAATGTCAATATCAATTATCATGACAGGATTGGGAATCGTTGCGCTTGGTGGTATTGTTGTTAGAAATGGTATTCTTATTGTTGAGTTTACGGATGTTCTTAGAGCAAGTGGTGTCAAAACACGTGAGGCTGTTGTCAAAGCAGGTTTAACACGTATCACGCCTGTTGTGCTTACGGCTACAGCTACCATGCTGGGATTAGTTCCGTTAGCTATCGGTATGAATATTAATTTCACGACCATCTTTACTGAACTAAACCCACATATCTACTTCGGAGGTGACAATGTTGCATTCTGGGGACCATTAGCATGGACGATCATTTTCGGGTTAAGCTTTGCAACCTTACTCACATTGATTTTTGTCCCAGCCATGTATTTAATGACCTATGAAATGAAAGTCAGATTAAATAGGTGGAAATCAAATCATAAAGCCCTCAAGGCCTTGAAAGCTAAATAATAATTTCACACTAACAGAAAAAGGCTACCCAATGAATCGGTAGCCTTTTTCATTTAGATCATATTATGAAAGTTAATAGTTCTCTGCAACCTGTTCAAAGTATGCTTGAGGATGTTCGCAGCAAGGACAATTTTTAAGTGCTTTCTTACCTTTATGAACATATCCACACTTCCGGCAAACCCATTCGACCTCTTCGTCCTTTTCAAAAACCTTATTATCTATTATATTTTTCAATAATTTTCGAAACCGTTTTTCATGACGAGCCTCTACTGTAGCTATCATTTTAAACGAATTGGATATCTTTTTAAATCCTTCTTCTTCAGCTATTCGGGCAAATTCAGGATAGAGTTCCGTTTGCTCTTCATTTTCGCCAGCGGCAGCAGCTGCTAAGCTCTCTTCGGTAGTACCAATTTTGCCTGCAGGATAAGTAACCGTAATTTCAACCATCCCTCCTTCAAGATATTTAAAAAATGTCTTTGAATGAGAATCTTCCTGAATCGCTGTCTCTTCAAATAAAGCCGCTATCTGTTCATACCCTTCTTTGCGGGCGACTTTAGCAAATATTCTATACCTACGAGCTGCTTGTGATTCACCTGCAAATGCTTTTAGCAGATTCTTCTCAGTCTGTGTTCCTCTAATACTTTGTTCCATTGTATGATGATTTAAGTGTTACTATCTCTGTTGGGGATATATAAAAGTAAAATGATTAAATATTACCTATTCCGTTCAATGGTGTATTGAACTAAGTCCAGAAGTGATGATTTAAAGTCACTTTCAGGAAACCGGTTCACAATCGTACATGCACTGTCGCAATACTCCATCATTTTTTGATGCGCATAATCAAGCCCTCCACAACTTTCAACCATCGAGATAATTTCAGCAACTTTTGCGGTATCGGTACTATGGTTACGTACAATATTGATAATGTGCCTTTTCTCCATAAAAGAGGATTTAGAGAGAAGAAAGATAAGCGGTAACGTCATTTTTCGTTCCTGAATATCCAATCCCTTTGGTTTCCCTGAATTATTCACACTCTGATAATCAAATAAATCGTCTCTGATTTGAAATGCAATGCCTACTTTCTCTCCAAACTGATGCAAATCATTGACGACTTCAGGAGAAGCCCCAGATGAAGCAGCTCCTGTAGCACAACATGAAGCAATTAATGACGCTGTCTTTTTCCTGATAATCTCAAAATAGATATCTTCACTAATATCCATCCGTCGTGCTTTTTCTATTTGCAACAGCTCGCCCTCACTCATTTCACGTGTAGCATTCGATACGATCCTCAATAATTCAAAATCATTGTTGTTAATTGCCAATAATAATCCTTTCGACAAAAGATAATCGCCAACCAAAACAGCTATTTTATTCTTCCACAAAGCATTTATCGAAAAGAAGCCCCTTCTCTCGTTCGAATCATCCACCACATCATCATGAACTAGGGTCGCAGTATGTAAAAGCTCAATTAAGGATGCTGCTCTAAATGATGCATCTGTAATCTGACCACACATACCAGCGGTCAGAAAAACAAACATGGGTCTCATTTGCTTACCCTTACGCTTGATGATATATTTTGTTATCGTATCGAGGAGTGGAACAGAACTTTGCATTGATAATCTGAACTTTTTCTCAAATTCGACCAGATAAGGATCAATTGGCGCTTTTATATTGTTTAGGTTAAGCATAAAAACTGATTATAAATGATTGCAGATGTACGAATAATATCTTCAATGAATGAAAACATTCACAAATATAAAAAGTTGTACCTTTATACTGAAATTAAACGCTTTCTATTCATGTTATTTAACGAAATAATTTTCGGACCTATCAAAAGCAGAAGACTTGGTACCTCTTTGGGCATCAATGTGCTTCCTATCCAAACGAAATATTGTACTTTCGACTGCATTTATTGTGAGTGTGGTTGGACTCATGCCGATCAAGAGGAAAAAGCTAAGTTGTTTACCCGTAGTCAGATTAGAGAGGCTATGGAAAAACGTTTTCCTGAGCTTTTGGAACAGAATATTATCCCTGAAAGTATCACCTTTGCCGGTAATGGAGAGCCGACGATTCACCCTGAGTTCTTAGGAATAACAGAAGATACGATTGAGTTGAGAAATAAATATTTCCCCAAGGCTAAATTAACCGTTCTCTCTAATGCAACGCTTATTAAGCGTCCACATGTAAAAGAAGCCCTCTATAAATTTGATAACCGTATCTTAAAACTTGATGCCGGTTCTGAAGAAATGTTTAATAGAATAAACCGACCGGTCAGAAAATCAATTTTTAATGAGATTCTTGATGAACTGATGTCATTTGAGGGTAATCTTATTATTCAAACACTCTTTTTCAAAGGAGAGTTTGAGGGTAAGGTTATTGATAACACTAGTCCTGAAGAAGTTGGACTTTGGTTGAATCATATTAAAAAAATCAACCCTCGTTATGTGATGCTATATGGTTTGGATAGAGAAACACCTACCAAAACGCTTGTCAAGTTATCAAAAAGTGAAATCGAAGCAATAGCAAAACAAGTAAGAGCAATCGGAATAAAGGCAGATGTTTATACCTAAAATCAGATAAAAATAGTGGAACAATACGATGCAAAGATTTTAATTGCCTTTGGTGAAACCTTTAGCGGAAATGACGAGTTACTCAATTGGTTGCTAAACAATGGATTTCAGGAATTAGCGGCCCTTTCAAGTTCCATAAGAGGGAGTAAAGAAGCTGCCGACTGGTTAATGAAAAACGGCTATCCCCATTTTGTAGCATTGGATCTTGCAATAGATCACAACCAAGACTCATACAACTGGTTAACAAAGAATGGATACCCCTTTTATGCTAAATTTGCTGATGCCTGCAATAAGGATGCTGCTGCATTAAAATGGTTTCAAGATAATGATTTGAAAGTCTTTCTTTTTCTGATCACCAAAATAAATCACTTTAGGGATAATCAAACATTTGATTATCATAAGTTACGATTTTAAATATACAACAGGTACTTTTCTTCTTCCTCATCTTTTTTGAGAATGCCTTTGCTTTCATATCAATTTGAATCAATCGAAAAAATTGCTTATTTTTAAACAATAAATTAATATCGATGGTCCCATTTAGAATATTTATTGTTGAAGACGACAAATGGTACGGTGAACTTCTTCATTATCATTTATCCTTAAATCCGGAGAATGAAGTAGAGATTTTCACGTCCGGAGCAGAATGTATCAAGAACTTATATAAAAAACCGGCAGCAATCACTCTAGATTATTCCCTTCCTGATATGAAGGGCGCTGATGTGTTAAAACGAATCAAAGAAACCAATCCTGATCTTCCTGTTGTAATGATCTCAGGACAAGAAGATATCTCAACCGCCATTAGTCTTTTGAAAGAAGGTGCTTATGACTATATCGTAAAAAACGATGAGACGAAAGACAGACTATGGCGGATCATGAAAAATATCCGGGATAGTCTGCAATTGAAAAAGGAAAACCTTCTACTAAAAGAAGAGCTTGTCAAAAAATATGAAGTAAATAATGTTATTATTGGTAATAGTCCTGCCATTAGGCAGATATTTAATTTGATCGAAAAAGCATCCAAATCAAACATCTCCGTTTCAATTACTGGTGAAACCGGAACCGGTAAAGAGTTGGTAGCTCGTGCACTTCATTACAATTCACATCGTTCTAAATTTCCTTTTGTAGCCATCAATGTTGGTGCTATACCCAAAGAACTGATCGAGAGTGAACTATTTGGTCATGAAAAAGGATCATTTACCGGAGCCAACACACGCAGAATAGGAAAATTTGAGGAAGCAAATAAAGGTACCATTTTTCTGGATGAGATCTGTGAATTGGATATCAACTTACAAAGTAAATTACTTCGTGTACTTCAGGAAAAAGAGATCACTAGAGTAGGGAGTAATACCGCGGTGAAAATTGATGCCCGAGTAGTTGTAGCGACCCATAAGAATTTAGCAGAGGAAACCCGACTGGGAAATTTCAGAGAAGATCTGTATTACCGATTATTAGGCCTTCCTATAAAACTACCGCCATTAAGAGATCGTGGTAACGACATTCTACTATTAGCTAAGTACATAGCTGATTCCTTCTGCACGGAAAACAATAGAAATCCTATTACTTTTTCGATTGATGCACAGAAGAAGCTAATGGAGTATACATGGCCGGGCAATGTAAGGCAGCTAAAGGCCATTATAGAGCTTGCTATAACGATGAGTAACGAATCTATTATCACTGCATCAGATATTACTTTCGATGAAGCTAAGGCTGCTCCAAACTTCTTTTCGGATGATTTAAGTTTGGATGACTATACCCTTAAAATCATCCATCACTATTTAAACAAATACGATCAGAATGTTGTCCTGGCTGCTAAAGCATTAAAAATAGGCAAGTCGACCATCTATAGATTACTCAAAAATAATCCTGAAATAAAAATATAACGTTTACAAATTGAGTCTCATTATTAAAAACCGCAAATGAGAAATCCGGATAAATCTATCGAAAGCCAAGAACCTATTGTTTCATCCTCATTCTATGATCTTTCAAAATTAAAAAAGATGATGGGGACAGATAAGAACAATTTAGATAGGATGATTCTTCTATTTATTGAACTCACACCTAATGCGATCCAACTGATTAAGCAATCATATGAAGACCATAATATCGATGAAATATATAGGATAGCTCATAGCCTTAAACCATCTGTCGATTTAATGGGTATCTATGAAATGAAAGTGGATCTTCACGAAATAGAAGAACTTACCAAAAAGGGTGAAGAAACGGAAGACCTTGCTCGAATTATTGATAAGGTGGAACTTACCTGTAGGCAAGTAATTGAGTTACTCAAAAAAGAGATATCTTAATCATCACGTGAAACCACAAAACACGCTGAGTAGCTTTGAAAAATATCTATCATACGAAAACAAAAGAAGCTATCTCTATTATGCCCCTTCGATAGCACTCAGATGCAGCTGGTAAAAAGGGAGTTCCTCAAATCGTCCTTAGGTAGTCCTCAGGGTCCCATTTAGTATCATGGGACCAATAGAATACCAATCTATCACCTTTCGGCGACCTTGTCAAGATAAGAGTCACTTGTTGCATCGGAGCGTCATCAGAGCGCCATCGATAATGCATGTCAATAATAAGGATTCATAAAATCAATAAAAAAGGCTGTCCTTTTGAGACAGCCCCTTTAGTTCATATTCAATGCTTATAATGAAAGCTTCAATGTGTTTAATTCATGTTGCTCCAAATGTCTCCATCGTCCTCTTGGCAAATCTTTTTTGGTAAGATTAGCAAAAATTACACGATCAAGCTTCACAACTTCATATCCCAAAGATTCGAATATACGACGAACTACACGATTCTGTCCTGAGTGTATTTCAAGTCCTATCTCTTTTTTCTCATCATTAACATACGCTATCTCATCCACCTGAATAACTCCTTCATCAAGTGAAATACCTTCGCCTATCTTAAGTAAATCATTTTTGGTTAGTGCCTTATCTAATTCAACATGGTAAACTTTACGAACACCATATTTGGGATGAGTCAATTTTTTTGCTAACTCACCATCATTAGTGAAAAGTAAGAGGCCGGAAGTATTGCGGTCTAAACGACCAACTGGATAAATTCTTTCGCGACAAGCATTTTCAACCAACGACATTACAGTTTTACGATCAAATGGATCGTCACTTGTAGTGATATAATCTTTTGGCTTATTTAGAAGCACGTAACGAAAAGGCTCGCGAGCTAACGACATCTCGCCAATCTGAACTTTATCGGTAGGAAGAACCTTCGACCCCAGTTCCATCATAATCACACCATTAACCTTTACGGCTCCGGCAACTATTAATGTATCAGCTTCACGACGTGAGCAATATCCACAGTTTGAGATATATTTATTTAAACGAATTTCTTTTGTTTCATCAATAGGCTCTAATGCTGATGCATTGTCTCTTCCACCACGACCTGGACGGTCATTCGATCTTTGACGATTGCTATCATACGACCTATCCGATGACTTCTTATAAGGTCTGTCGCCTGATTGTTTTGCATAAGGACGATCTGAACGGCTTGATGAACGATCAAATCTGTTATCGCCTGAGCGCTCTTCTCTCTTCTGATAGGGCCTATCTCCTAATGATGATCTATCCGGACGATCGCCTGTACGCTCTTCTCTTGCAGGTCTGTCGCTGCGTGAAGAAAATGGTTTACGATCTGAATCTCCTGATGATCTGTCTGGTCTTTTAAAACCTCCACGTGATGAATCGCTACCAAAACGTTCAGGACGAGGAGAACGAGCAGGTCTGTCGCCATATGATCTTTCTGAGCGTTCTTCTGATCCCGATTCTCTTGCAGGTCTTTCACTGCGAGACGAATATGGTTTACGATCTGAGTCGCCTGATGATCTGTCTGGTCTTTTAAAACCTCCACGTGATGAATCGCCACCAAAACGTTCGGGGCGAGGAGAGCGAGCTGGTCTGTCGCCGTATGATCTTTCAGAACGTTCGCCTGATCCTGATTCTCTCTCGGGTCTGTCGCCACGTGAAGAAAAAGGTTTACGATCTGAATTTGATGAAAATTTGTCTGAACGGTTAAAGCCTCCGCGAGGAGCATCACTGCCGCCTCTTTCTGGGCGAGGACGGAAAGGTCTGTCTTCTGAACTTCTTTCAGTTCTGTTAAATGGTCTTGATGAAGAGTCACCCCCACCTTGTCTTTCAATTCTTTTACGATATGGACGTTGTGCGTCGTTCTCAGAAGAACCCTCTGATTTATTGAAGCCGCCATCAGCAGATTCGCTAGAGGTTCTGTTTGTCTTAAAGAAAGTTCGAGTACCTCTCTCCAGTGGTTTATTGTATGATCTATTAAAAGGACGATCTTCGCCACTTCTTGAGCTTCCGGATCCAGTTGAACGTGGTGAATAGCTTCTTCCGCTATCACTGCTGCGTCCACTTTTTCCATAACCCGTGCCATCACCGGCAGGGGACGGTTTCCTTCCTCCCGAAAAACGACTACCTCTCTGGTGGTCATTTCCGGTGTTTTGGGCTGATCTGCCCTTGTTTCCGTTACCGAACATTCTGTTATTCATCATTAAATAATTAGCCGGCAAAGATACACAATTTTTGAATGTGTTCATGTATAAATTTACACGCTTAAGAAACTCTTTATGATTTTATAACAGTTGATTATAGAAATAAAAAATCTTGATTTTCATCCGCTTTTATTGTATCTTAAAGCATTATTTAAAGAAGGGAGTTTGCCATGAAAAATCAAGTCATTTCTATCGGAACTTTTGATTTTCCCAGCGCACAAATTTTAAAAACAGAATTATTAGCTGCAGGAATAGACTGCTTCCCGGAACACGAAAAAGATATTTATTCCGGTTTAAAACCAACGGTCAACTTACGAATTAAGGAAGGCGATACCGCTAAAGCACTTAAGATCCTAAGTGAATTCGAAAAGTCGTTTGAACATGCCAAGGCAAAGGCATTGAAAATACAGTCTCAAATAAAGCGGATCCTTGTCCCGGTTGACTTTTCAGAACATTCTTTGGTCACCTGTAAATTTGCGATCAAGATTGCGCAAACGCTCAACGCAGAGATCAAGTTGATTCATGCCTACGCTACTCCTGCCATAAATACCTCTCCCTATGTTGAGCCAATTGCATATTCTAATGAACCTTTAAATCAATTTTCATTGAAAGTTGCGGAGGTAAAACGTAAAATGTTAGCCTTAAAGAAACAAATTATTGAATTGAATACCGATGTTCCATTGAAATATTCACTCATAAATGATGAACCGGTAGAGGCTATATTACAAGCTAACTCAACGTATAAGCCCGGGTTAATTATTCTTGGCAATCGGAAACCCAGCAATCTACCTGATAATTTCAAAAATAACATTGGCTGCAAAATCATTAATAAGATCACTACGCCAGTCATAGTTGTTCCTGCGCATGAACAGACTGATCAAATAGCAGAGATTAAACATGTATTGTATGCCACGGACCTGGAAGGGCATGAATTTATATCTGTCATTCGATTGGCAGAAATATTAAAGCCACTGGAAGTTCAGATTCACTGTCTACATATCTGCATCGGAAAAACAGATCCTATGATTAAAGCTCATTTTGATCAATTTAAAAATGAGATACACAATCACGTATCGAATCATAAAAACGTTATTTGCAAAATGATAACCGGAGAGGATATAGAAAAAAGCCTTGAAGCATATATCCGCGAAAATAAAATTGAAATGGTTGCATTGACACCACACAAACGTAATATAATTTCGAGATGGCTAACACCAAGCCTCTCAAACAGAATCATAAAACATTCTACAATTCCGATATTGCTCTTTAATGATTAACTAAATCATACTGGATAAAATGCATCAGGAATATGATGAATGGTGCAGTTGTCATTTTCGATAATGATAGAGATCACATCAAAACGTGATCCCCTATCGTAACCTGATTTTATTACATAAGCATTTGCAGCTTGTATCAAATGCCTTCTTTTTTGTGGGGTTACAGCTTCCTCAGGTTCGCCAAAGATTGAGGTAGTACGTGTTTTTACCTCTACAAACACCAATTCATCGCCATCAAGAGCGATTATATCTATTTCTAGCCTTTTCCTTCGCCAATTAGTCTCAAGAATTGAATATCCCTTTTTCGTCAAAAATGAACAAGCCAATAACTCGCCTCTTTTTCCAAGTTCATTATGATCAGCCATCTACTATATAAATTGAGTCTATGAAGGTACAATCGACAGCATTTAAATCAAAAGGTTTTATTCGCTAAATTATTTTTTTGGGATAGCTAATATGAATATAAAATATTATGCTGGTTTTATAAAAATCAGATGTTGAACTTATCATACTGAGCTAAAAAAAATTAGGCAGACCAGAGAAATCAATCTCCAATCTGCCCAAAAATTTAGTACTGTCGCGAAGGCCTCTTTATTTCGAGGCGGCTCCCGGATTAACCATCACATTCAATTTTCCTTTAAAAGCAATAGACGCCTTTATTGACTCATGTGTGAGCATAACGCCTTCTATTTCCAAGCCATCCAGTTTTCCTTTCAGGGTTGTACCCATACCCATTTCATAACTTGATAATGTTTTCTGAAGCATTTTTTTTGCATCTTTGATATTGCTAGCCATCGAAAACTCGAGTTTCTTTTGAACCATTTTAACAATCGGTCCATGCATTAACCAAGCCGCCGATTTTAATAGCGCCCCCTTAGTATGCAATTCAAAGTCGAAGTCTTTTACCTTGATGGTAGAATCGGCTGCATCGTAATAAGGAACACCGGCAAAATAGACCTTTCCTTTTACGCCCCCCTCAACATCAGCTGCAACAATAATCTTTCCATTGCTTCCATAAAGATTCAGATCTTTAACCGTCACTTTCTTTCCACCACCTTCAAATGTTTTCCCTACAATATATTTCTTCGACATCTCGGTAGCCTCTGTAAATGGAATATCGCTTAATACATTTACCTCGAAACCATCATCAATGTTATTTTGAATATTAATCTGTCCAGGTGCTGGCGACACCTTATAAGCAGGTTCATTACCAATAAAAGTTTCGGTTAATGTTTTAAAACTTATAATATTGTGAATCTTATTATTCTTACTTAATAACGGTTGGCTATAAACCTCTAATGGCGTTATTTTTAACCACATCTTATACTCATCTGACATCTTATAGGGCTTCTGGATCATCTTCCATGGGCCAGCTATCAATTTCTTAATATCCAGATTCGACTTAATAGCATTATCAACCTCATTACTAATCATTGTCTGGTTATATTTTAAAATAGCATCGGCTACAAACGTAACAGGCATATTATAACCGGCAATGTTTACAGTTGGAGCAGCTATCCATTCATAACCATCAGAAATAGTCTTTGTGGTAAGCGAAAGATCTTTGTTCAGTGTAACTTTTGTCCTAAACTTCAGTGCGATCTCGCAATTAAAGTCTCTATAATCTGAAACAGTAATACCTAGTTTCTGAAATTTGAAACCAGCTTTGGCCCATATCTTTAGTGGTATTCTATATGAAAGCATATCACCTTCCATGTTAATTCTAAAGTTATCGCGTTTCGTAACCCTTAACATCAGGTTATCGTTGTTGTTATTTGTCAAACTGTTATCTTCGTAAATAACACCGTTCAACTCTTTATTTAGTAGTGTTTCAATAGATTTCACATCAATATCAACGGGTACCGAAACCAATGAAGGTTTTGGTTTGTAATCGATATTTAAATAATTTTCATTAGGAGCTTGAGTTAGAATTCCAGGAGATGAACAACCCTGAATAACAACGAGGCCAATAACAGCAAAAAGAATATTGGCTTTTAAAAGATACTTTTTCATAGATATATGTTTAGTATAATATTATTGTTTGCAAAGTTAGAGTGGTTTGGTCTATGATTATCTAATATTTTCTATTTTTTTAACTTTAAATATGATTTCTCTTTCATTTACGTTTTTTGTAATATTGCTGATATTCTAAACTTTAAACCCATGTATAAAATACTCAGACTCCTTGTACCTGTTTTAACCGGAATACTTGTGATTTTAGGTATCTTTAAAACAGACGAACTGATACGCGACATGGTCACCTCGAACTTTTCGTTGAATGCCACCGATATGGCCAACGTTTATTTCTATTATCTGATCGTCCCGGTCGCTTTTCTTCTATCTATCATTATTCAATGGTTGGTTATACAACCACTCATAAAGAAACTTGAGAAAAGCTACACGATTATGCGACTTAAATTAATCCATTTCATTATACTGATTTCTTCCATTCTTAGTGGTGGCGTTGGTTATATCTTTTGGAAAAAAACATTACAGTGGGACAACGTGGTTATTGCTGCAATCGTTTCATTCGTGTTAATTTTTGTCTATTTCATCATAACAGCACTCATAACGAAAGGGCTTACAAAATTTCAAACAGAGGGAAAACATATCACCACTGAAGAAAAAACAGAAAGAGAAAATATTCAATAACATTCTAGAACTTTATCACCTTCTCGACTTTATGCTTTGAAAGATAACTATTGATAATTTGTTGTACATCGCGGTTATCACTGTAGGGCTTAATAGATCCCTTTAATTCTTCAATATCCCCGTCAAGATAGGTTGTATCTATAAATCCAAAACCTTTATACTTTCCGTTTTCCACTAGTACAACTGATTTTTCGTTCATAGATCTGCCTTTATCTAGAATAATCATGTTATTACAAACATATTCAAATTGTTTAGTGGCCTCTTTTACTCTACGATTATAACTTTCAGGTTCTTCTTTTTCAACACACGCACCCAAACAAACACCAAGTCCATATTGAAAACAAGCACCGTGCGTTTCATAAAGACCATTGATCTTCTGACAAAGGAAATATTTCTCTGTAAGACCCTCCAATGTCTTTTTAGCAGAAACTAAGGAGTTAAATGACACGATAGGTTCTATTTCTGTACTATTTTTGACAATTTTCAAACTTACATATCCCTTATTATCGACAATAGAAGCGATTCCAAAACGTTCAGAGGTATGCCGTTGAGCTCGATTAAAAATAGGTTTGTTCTTTTTAATTTCATCCGACTCCTTCAATAATGCAATCAACTCCGAACCTGTCACTTCACTATCAATATGGTGCGTTCTGCCCTTCATCTCCTGCGCCTTATTTCCCGTTCTATTGTTAAAATGAGAGATAACACGTTCTCTAATGTTAATACTTTTTCCTATGTATATTAAATCATTATTCTCATTGTAAAAGTAGTAGACACCCGTAGCTTCAGGAATCTTATCAAGTAGATTATGAGGCATTCCATTGGGAAGCTTCGTTATATTGGAAGCTGATAGATTAGGATCGACCTGCAGTAATAATTCAAAGAGTTTTACGGTAGCCAATGCATCACCTGAAGCACGATGTCGGTCTTTTATATGAATCCCTATCTCATTGCAAAGATTACCAAGGCTATATGATCTCTTTCCGGGAATTAATTTTCTGCTTAAACGAACGGTACAAAGCGTTGGCCGTTCAAATTTAACCCCTAATCGTCGATACTCTTCCCTCACAAAATTATAATCGAACGACACATTGTGGGCTACGAAAAAGCATCCTTTCGTTAAGTCATCTATTATTGAAGCTACCTGATCGAAAGACGGGGCATTGGCAACCATTTGATCATTAATACCCGTAAGTTTAGTGATATAGTAAGGAATAGGCTTACCCGGATTCAATAATGTAGAATATTCACCAATAAGCTTCGCCCCATCATGAATATAAACAGCAATTTCCGTAATCTTGTCATAAACAGCACTTCCACCGGTTGTTTCTATATCAATGATTGCATACATTTTGCGTAGTATTAAGATGATAAACAGTCAAAATTAGTTATTTTGAAAAAAATATAATTTAATTAACAAAAAACAGACAACGTTTTTCATGAAAATCGTATCTTTAAATTTGAATTTGGCTTTAAATTTGTGCCTTATTACTAATCGATTACGTATAAAAATATTGTACCATGAAAAAATTGGTTTATATTTTGTTCTTTTTAGTTTTAGTAGCCTGCAATGGGAATACCGGAAACAAGATAGATACAGCCAATAAAACGGCTACTAACGAAAATAGTGCGTTAGGTGTTTTTACAGGAATACTTCCCTGTGCTGATTGCGAGGGTATTGAAACTACTATTACACTAAAAGAGAACAAAGAAAAGAATGAACGAACTTACACTTTAAAAGAAGTTTACTTAGGTCAAGGTAGTGATAAACCTTTCGAAACCACCGGAATGTGGACCATTATTAAAGGAACACCATCAGATCCCAATGCTATCGTATACCAGCTTGCTGTTGAAAATGACGACCCTGAAGATTCTGATGTCGTCAATTATCTGGTTGTGAACAACACCACGATTAAACATATAGATGATGAAATGAACGAATTTGATTCAAAGTTAAATTATACACTAACGAAGAAATAATTCCCCGCTTATTTCTTTAGATGCATCTTTACCCTTGACGAAAGAATATCAATAGCAATATGGTTTTCACCACCCTGTGGTACAATAATATCAGCATATCGTTTAGTGGGTTCTATAAACTGCATGTGCATTGGCTTCACAAACTGCTCGTACCGTTCCAGAACCTGATTATAGTTCTTCCCCCTCTCAACAATATCCCTTCTGATAATTCTTATTAATCGATCGTCATCATCAGCATCTACAAAGATTTTAATGTCCATTCTATCACGAAGACGTGGACTACTTAAAATCAGGATTCCCTCTATGATAATAACATCCTTAGGCAAAACAGTAATGGTCTCTTTTGCTCTTGAACAAGTGAGATAAGAATACATGGGCATTTCTATTGGCTCGCCTGCTTTTAACATATCCAGATGCTTGATCAAGAGATTGTACTCAAACGCAGTTGGATGGTCGAAATTTATTTTCAATTTCTCTTCAGGACTTAGATGCCCTTTATCTTTATAATAGTTATCCAAAGGAACTACAGCAACGGACTCTCCAGAGATGGCCGAGGTTATTTTCTTAACTACAGTAGACTTTCCACTTCCGGATCCCCCGGCAATACCAATTATCAGCATGTTTGAAAATATGGATTATAAAAAAACTGAATCTTTTTTCCAGTATCCAAAAATAAGAATGATTCCGGAAAAAAGACTCAGTAATACAATATTTTAGAATAAAAAGCTTAATAGAATACCGGCAGTAACGGCTGAGCCAATAACTCCGGCAACATTTGGTCCCATAGCATGCATTAACAGGTGGTTGGTCTTATCGAATTCCTGTCCTAATACCTGCGAAACTCTCGCACTATCAGGCATTGCAGCAACACCTGCATTTCCGATCAAAGGATTGATTTTGTTGCCTTCTTTCAAAAATAGATTCATGAATTTTACAAAAACAATACCTCCAATGGTAGCTATAATAAATGCAAAGGCTCCTAAGACAAAAATACGCAATGTCTGGTTCGTCAAAAAGGTATCCGCTTGTGTTGATGCCCCAATAGTTAACCCAATAAGAATAGTAACCAAATCGATTAACGGGCCCTTTGCAGAATCAGCTAAGCGTTTTGTTACACCACTCTCTTTAAGAAGATTACCAAAAAACAGCATTCCAAGTAATGGAATACCGGCAGGGACAATAAAACAAGTAAGCAGTAATCCTATAATTGGAAATAAGATCTTCTCGACTTTAGAAACAACACGTGAAGGCTTCATCCTAATAACTCGCTCCTTGCTTGTGGTTAACATCCGCATGATAGGAGGTTGAATATATGGAACCAACGACATATAGATATAAGCTGAAATAGCGATCGCACCAAGATATTCGGGAGCCAGTCGTGATGAGAGGAAGATAGCTGTTGGGCCATCGGCAGCACCGATTATTCCAATAGCACCCGAAGCCGAAGGGGTAAAACCAAGTAAAAGTGCGGCTGCATAGGCTCCAAAGATTCCTAATTGAGCTGCGGCACCAATCAAGATTAATTTAGGATTTGAGATCAGCGACGAGAAATCTGTCATTGCGCCAATACCTAGAAAAATCAATGAAGGATAGATGCCTTTACTTACACCTGAAAACATGAAATTTAAGACACTCCCATTTTCAAAAATCCCGACCTGTAGACCTTGAATAACCGGAACATTCCCTAAAATTATCCCAAACCCAATCGGAATAAGTAATAAAGGTTGATATTCCTTTTTTATTGCAAGATAGATAAAGAACAGTCCTATCACGATCATGATAAGATGACCGATAGTGAGGTTTGAAAAGGCAGTAGACGAAAAAAACTGGCTCAGATGACCTTGAAGAAATTGAACTAACGTTTCTTTTTGTGTCATAGCTTATTCCCCTATCACAATTAGAATATCTCCCTCCATTACCGGTTCACCTTTTTGTTTCTTGATGCTGATAACCTTGCCCTCTTTATCAGAGTCTATGTTATTTTCCATCTTCATTGCTTCAAGCGACAAGATACGTTGGCCAATTTTAACCATGTCGCCCTCCTTAACATAGATATCAAGAATAGTTCCTGGCAGCGGAGCCTTAATAACACCACCACCTTTAGGTTCTGTCGGACTACTGGTCTTGGCAACAGAAGGATGGCTATCGGTTGAAGGTACTGATATTGAACGAACCAGCTTGGGTGTTTTATTGACCGGTTCTATTGCTTTATTTAATTCAACGGTATACGAGGTGCCATTAATTTCAATCTCAGCAACATTATCTTCTATGTTGATGATTTCTGACTCGTACTGATTACCGTTTATCGTAAATTTAAACTTTTTCATCTGTAAATAATTTATTTTTAATAATCAGATGGATATCTTATCTCTATAGTAAAAAGCTATTTAGGCATTTTCTGTAGACCATAGATTTTTGAGCTCCATGGAGAATATGTCCGCGATACTTTTTTTATCGTTAACACCGTATTCTCTATATCATGTAATTCATTCCGATACAAATACAAAGTCATAGCCAGAACTGCACTTACCTCCCCTGAAATACCATCTTCGGGCTCTTCGTCCGAGTCAGGAATACCTTTTTTCTTATTGAACTTTTTACGAACATCCTTATTGTATAATCTGGATAAATATTTGAAGATTAAAAACATAGATGTAAGAACAACAAAAACGATAAGAAGAGAGACCAGCGCCAGTGAAATTCCAAAAGCATCAACTTTTACAGTGTGCAAACCTTTCATCGAAGTACCAAAATTGTTCTTATTGGTACGAACGGTTGTTCTGTATAGATAATCCCATTTGACATTACCATCGGTTATACGTCCAAACGAAATATTTGCCTTTTGATTAGCTCGAATGGTAGCACTATCTATTAATGTTTTGCCATTAGCACTAAACAACGCAATAAAGTTCGACTTTCTGAGATCAAAGTTTAAGTGTAATACCCCTTTCTCCGGTTTGTTTTCAGCCCATAACAATAAATATCCATTTGCGGGTACCATTGTTTTTGAATCTCCATTAGGAAGCTGAAACATTTTTGGATTTTTCAAATCATTGGTCAAGTACATGCCCCCCATATCGACCTGAGCATGCGACTTATTAAAGATTTCAATCCAGGGAGAATGCAATCCATAGTCGTCAACGAAACTTGAATCGTTAAGAACCATGTATTTATTGATACAGAAATCACCTCCACTCTGAGCTATAACCATCTTTGGGACAAACCCCATCACCAAAATTATTGAGATGAGGAATAGTCTGATTTTCAACTTCATAAAATGGTTTTTTATAGGGGTATATTCGAATGTTTCTTCGGTGGATTGCTATCCTTTTTGGTTGCTAAAGCCTGTAATGCTCTAATAATGCGGAAGCGGGTATTACGAGGTTCTATCACATCATCAATAAATCCGTAGCGAGCTGCATTATATGGATTTGCAAATTTATCCTTATATTCAGACTCTGCCTTAGTTATAAATGCAGCGCGTTCATCCGGATCAGTTAATTCAGCAATCTTCTTACTATGCAATACCTCAATGGCTCCCTTCGGACCCATAACAGCAATTTCTGCTGTCGGCCAGGCGTAATTGATATCACCACGCAGGTGTTTAGAACTCATCACATCGTAAGCACCGCCATAAGCTTTGCGCAAGATAACAGTCACCTTAGGAACGGTGGCTTCGCCATAAGCAAATAACAGCTTAGCACCATGAATAATGATTCCACCATACTCTTGTGTCGTTCCTGGCAGAAAACCCGGAACATCAACCAATGTAAGAAGCGGAATATTAAATCCATCGCAAAAACGAACAAAGCGAGCTGCTTTTCGCGAAGCATTAATATCCAAAACACCAGCCAGATAGTTGGGCTGATTCGCAACAATACCTACGGGCATTCCATTGAAACGTGCAAATCCAGTAATAATATTGGGAGCATAAAGCCGTTGTATCTCAAGAAATTCAGCTGTATCAACAATAGCATGGATAACGTCCTTCATATCATAAGGCTTATTCGGATTCTCTGGAATAAAATAGTTAAGAGAATCTTCAAGCCGGTCGATAGGATCAGCAGTGAGGGCTATAGGAGGATCTTCCAGATTATTTTGTGGAAGGAAGCTTAGTAATTTACGAATGAGAGAGATACCCTCTTTTTCATCATCGGCAACAAAATGAGCTACCCCTGATTTAGTACCATGAACCATAGCACCACCAAGCTCCTCATCTGTCACAACTTCACCGGTAACCGTCTTCACGACTTTAGGTCCAGTCACAAACATGTTACTGGTTTTTTTGCTCATCACAATAAAGTCAGTCAGGGCAGGTGAGTAAACAGCACCACCGGCACAAGGACCGAATATAGCTGAGATCTGAGGGATGACCCCCGAAGCCAGAATATTGCGTTCAAAGATCTCGGCATATCCGGCTAAGCTTGTTACACCTTCCTGAATACGGGCACCACCTGAATCGTTAATACCGATCACAGGAGCACCAACCTTCATCGCCTGATCCATCACCTTACAAATCTTATTGGCATAGGTTTCAGACAATGAGCCACCAAAAACAGTAAAGTCCTGCGAAAACACATAAACCACTCTACCATCTATTGTGCCATGCCCTGTAACCACACCATCAGACATATAAATCTGATTTTCAAGACCAAAGTCTTTGCAACGATGCGTAACAAACATGTCGAACTCTTCAAAACTACCCTCGTCGAGCAGTAAGTCTATACGCTCACGTGCAGTAAGCTTCCCCTTGGCGTGTTGAGAGTCTATTCTCTTTTTTCCTCCACCAAGTTTTGCTAGTTCTCTTTTATCAAGTAATTCCTTGATTTTATCTTCGAACCCCATGTGCTATTTGTTTTTATCTTCACATAGCTCTGTTAATACTCCGTGAGTCGATTTTGGGTGGAGAAAAGCGATACTGAGACCTTCGGCTCCTTTTCGAGGAGTTTTATCAATCAGCGTAACACCTTTTTCGTCCATTTCGGATAAAGCACCTTCGAGATTCTGGGCGGCGAAAGCAAGATGATGAACACCTTCTCCTTTTTTCTCAAGGAACTTGCCAATAGGGCCTTCAGGATCTGTTGACTCAAGTAACTCTAATTTGGTTTGGCCAACCATAAAAAATGCAGTCTTAACTTTCTGTTCTTTAACTTCTTCAACTGCATAGCATTTAAAACCTAAAACATTTTCGTAATACGCAATACTCTCTTCCAGATTCTTTACTGCGATACCAATGTGTTCAATATGTGTAATATTCATATGATTTGAAATTTAGTTTTGCAAAAGTACCCTGAATATTTCTATAAGAAAAAGCTTTTTGATTCTTTTGATTTTGAAAATACTATATTGAATGTATCTAAATAATTTTAGGCAGCCCGGTCTATTCTAATGATAAAAATTAAGCTATATCATTGATTATATGATATTAACCTCTTCAAAAGCAGTGTAGAAAAATTCTACACTATTCAAAATCAATAAAGAGGTAGAATTAATGTATCAGATGGATAGCTGAGGAAAGAGAAATAATAAAAGTCTTGCTAAAACAAATTGATTGTATAAAGCAACTCCCCGTCATTTTGACCTCTTGGGAGAAATCTGCTTATAGCTGTTCACAATGAAAGAAGAGATTTATTCCTCCCAAGAAGTTGGAGTGACAGCTTCGGATAAAGTGAATAAACGAAAGCGCTCTAACTTTTCCGACGGATCCCTCCTTTTAACCAATAAACCGTTAATCTAATTTTTGCTGTCTTTTAGTAGTTAAGTATCTTCTAATAGGAATATCATAAAGAACCATTACTAAATATGCGAAGCCAACCAATAAAATTGTTCCTGTTATTATAACAATAGATAGCTCACCGGTTGTAGGTTTGTTAATCGTATAATAATGTCCAAATACCCATATTGCAGCATAATGTGTCATATATAGGGGATACGAAATCTTTCCGGAAAATACACAAAGTGTTTTTGATCCCATTGATAGCTTCGAACCAGCTCCCAATGAAACAAGTAATGGGAAATAAAATAATACAACCAATAATTCTGCTATCCAGTTCCATTTAAAAAAAGGCATAATAAATACTAATGACAATAAGATAGCCAAGCCTATAAATCCAAGTTGATTTTTAACAATCCCATTAAACCGATAAATGAGTAGTCCAGCTAAAAATGAATAAGAGATACGAACACTTCCATCCCAAAAATTACTTTTTGCCCACCCGCCCATGAGATTGCCTGTATGATAACTGACAAAGCAAAGAGCAGCCGCTGCAACTATAGCTAATACAGCTAAATAGCGGCGGTTAATCTTGCAAAGGATAAAAGCATAAATAATATTGGCTACATATTCCCAAAATAAAGACCACGAAGGAGCATTCAAACCGAATAAGTTAAAAGCACGATCTTCCATTACAGGAAAAGGGATAAGAAATACGGTGCAAATAAATAGCAGAATAAGCTTACCCGTACCATATAATTCTGACTGGCTGGAAAATGGGTCAAAGAGAAAACTCAATATGCCTAATACTGCTCCTAAAATAACTAAAGGATGCAGTCTTATTAGCCTTGATTTAAAAAATTCCATAACTCCCATTTTCCCAATACGGTTGTCGTAGGCATACCCAATAACAAATCCGGATAAGCAGAAGAAAAAGTCTACGGCTAAAAAGCCATGTCCAATTAAATTTTTGCCAGGGTCAGTATAAACCCATTCCATAAAATGGAAAATCACGATAGCCAAAGCTGCGATTCCTCTTAATCCATCAAGAATTTCAAAATGCTGATTGGTCTTTAGAATGTCTGAACTTAGTCTTTTCTTGTCCACTGTTAATCTTAAAATGATGCGAGTCAAAAGTAGGATTTTTTTGAATTGCTGTCGACTTGTTTGTAACATCACCCAAGGCATTGTTTGCCTTTGCCAGCTATTGTTTTATGACAAACCGGAACAGAGTTCATTAATATCATTTAAAAACAGGTATTAAAACTCAAAAAGAGGATCAGTCGGGAAAGTTGTGGAGTGGTCGTTTTATCTTTCTAATCTTAGCGAGAATTCCAATGGTGTAAAATCATTATCTGCAACTTATTAATGGATATAAAAAATCAACGCGATCTCATCTTTATTGCGTATCTTTGTGTTTGACTTTTAAAACCAGATCTATGGTTTTATCCTGTTTTTAAAACGATCTTTTCTAAAACAGCAGGACGCTCAATAAGTCTGAAATTCCAACCTGATCATCTTTCGAT
>JAHEYR010000008.1 GCA_023251485.1 Bacteroidales bacterium | reverse complement strand
AGGGGTATTATTATACAGGGAAGATCAAAGAGGCGTCGTTGGAGCAGGTACTGGAGGCGTTGAAATGTGCATCGCCGATAGACTATGAGATCAAGCAGAATCATGTTTTCATCAGAGAGAACCGACTAAGAATTAAAGAGTTTAAACCAAAACAATAACGGGTATTTCTTATCAATATGAAAATAAAAATATTCTTTCTTTTTTGTTTCACTTTTGTATTAACCCTTTTTGGTTCTTCTCAAAATAATGTAACACTTGAGGCTAAGAATATTCCCCTGAAAGACATCATCAGAGCCATTGAAAACCAAAGTAATGTTACTTTTTTTTATAATGATAATTATTTAGACCTATCTAAAAAAGTTACTTTAAAAGTAGAGAATAAAAGTCTAAATGAAGTTCTATTGATTTTAAAGGAATCTGCGAGTATTGATTTTTCCTTTATGCCAAATAATCTGGTGATCATAAAGCCCCTAAATACGCAAAAGCAGTTTCGGGTAACCGGAAAAGTGATAGATAATACGGGCCAACCGATAGTAGGGGTTACTGTGTCAGTCAAGGGGTCTTCAAGAGCAGTTGTGACAGATGCATTGGGAGATTACTCAATCTTTGTTATGCCCAATGATCGAACGCTGATCTTTTCGTTTATAGGGATGAAAAAGAAGGAAGTCCCCATAAGCAATCAGAAGAATATCGATGTTTATTTAGAAACGATGATTTCTCAACTAAAAGAAGTTGTTGTCACAGCGTTAGGAATAAAGCAAGAGAAGAAAGCGTTAAGTTATTCTTCGCAACAGATTTCGGAGCTGGAGATGTCGAAAGGGAATGATCTGAATTTTGCAACTGGTTTTAGTGGTAAGATTGCAGGGTTGGAATTACGAAAGAGTACTTCGGGAGCCGGGGGATCAACAAAGATCACGCTTCGGGGAGAGAAGAGTTTATATGGTACGAATCAACCTCTTTTTGTTATTGATGGCATTCCAATGGAAAACTCTCAATTTTCCAGTCCTATTGATTTTTGGGGCGGACGAGATAGTGGGGATGGTTTGTCAAGTTTAAACCCTGATGATATTGAGTCGCTGACTGTGCTTAAGGGTGCAAACGCTGCAACGCTATATGGCAGTCAGGGTGCAAATGGTGTAATCGTTATAACAACTAAAAAAGGCAAGAAAGGGAAAACTACAGTTTCACTATCTTCCGGCCTTACTTTCGAGCGAGCATCCGATCTGCCTAAGTTGCAATATTCATACGGACAAACGACAGCTGGATCGCTTGACAGCTGGGGTGTGAAAGGCAATTATGCCAATAACGCAAAGAATTTTTTTGACACAGGAGTTAACAGCCTAAACTCGGTTTCGATAAGTGGCGGAAATGATATTACAACTGCTTATCTGTCATATTCAAATTCTGCCTCTAAAGGAATATTACCGACAAATCAATTTCAAAAAAATAATATCACCGTCAAACAATCCACAAAATTGTTTGGGGATAAGATGACCGTTTCGACTAACATAATGCTCGTCGATCAGCAAATTGATAATAAAGTACTGAACGGATATTATTGGAATCCTTTGACAGGGTTATATTTGTTTCCCCGAGGGTTAGATTTTGGCAAGTACAAAAATGAATATCAGATATTCGATAATAATCGAAATCTGATGACTCAAAACTGGCCGGTATCCATTGATATTCAACAAAACCCTTATTGGATTTTGTATAATAACAGCAATACTGAGTCAACGAAGAGAGTGATCGGACATTTGGAGTTGACATATCAGTTGACTAAAGATGTCTCCATCCAGGCTCGGGCTAATTATGATTATACACAACAGATTTTCGAACAAAAAATAAAAGCTGGAACAAACCCGGTTTTGTCTCCTCCTAATGGACGTTGGGCCTATGATAATTACTATAATTCACAGAAATATGCTGATTTGATCATCTTCTATAATAAAGATTTCGGAAAAGACTTTGCATTGCATTCTATAGTAGGAACCAGTTATGAAAAAAGAATAAATGGCGATGGCCTTATTGTAGATAGTAATCAGGACGGTTTAACAATACCTAATGAATTTTTCTTTCAGAATCTAAAGACAGCACCCGATTTAAGAAGCGTGATAAATGGCCGTTCTATTAAAGAATCCGTATTCTCTAATATTTCATTAGGTTATAAAGAAATGCTTTATCTTGATCTGTCAGCGCGTAATGATTGGGCTTCTACATTAGCATTTACCAAAAACCAATCATATTTCTATCCTTCCGCCGGCTTTTCTTTTCTGGTGGATAAATTCGTGAAGCTTCCTAAGATGATCGATTTTGCAAAAATAAGAGCATCTTATTCTCAAGTCGGAAATGAGGTCCCTGCATTTTTTACGAATCCGTTGAACACGGTTAATAGAGATGGCCTGATTTTAAATACTGAAAAACCTTTTACCGAATTAAAACCTGAAAGTCAATATAGTTTGGAGATGGGTTTTGAAACCCGGTTGTTTAATAACAGAATTGAAATTGACGCCTCATGGTATCATATTGATAATAAAAACCAATTTATTCCTTTAGATGCACCCGCAGGATCAGGATATACACGGTATTATGTAAACGCCGGGCACATTCAAAACAAAGGTTTCGAGTTGAACCTTATAGGAGCTGTTATTAAGAATTCTACATTTAATTGGAAAACAGAGATTAACTATTCGCAAAACATGAATAAAGTTATTGCTTTGGATCCTAGTCTTACCGGTCGGTTTAATTTAGGTGGCGGCGGCGATGGTTTCGACATGCTTATCGAAAAAGGCGGGTCTATAGGCGACATTTATGTAAATGCATTTAAACGGGATGCTCAGGGTAATCTTCTTTTGACAGATGACGGTGTACCTATCAAAGATATCGTATCAAAAAAAATAGGAAATGCTAATCCAAAAATGATGCTTGGTTGGAATAATACATTCTCATATAAAAATTTTACATTTAGTTTTTTGATCGATAGTAAAATCGGTGGGAAATGTGTTTCTATGTCAGAGGCTTTTTATGATCAATATGGGGTCTCACTAAGAACAGCCCAGGCAAGAGATCAGGGCGGTGTGAAAGTTGTAGGTGTTAAGACTGATGGAACGTTGTTTTCAGGGATCGTTTCGGCCCAGAAATATTATACGGGGATTGCAGGACGCGATGGCATATTGGAATCCTATGTGTACGATGCGACAACGATCAGATTCCGCCAAATGTCGCTTACTTATTCTCTGGATTTTAAGGATAAACACCTATTTGATAATATGAGTTTCTCTGTGATTGCCCAAAATCTATTTTTTATTTATAAAAAAGCTCCTTTTGATCCTGATTTAACAATAGGTACAGGGAATGGAATCCAGTCGGTTGAGTCATTCTGTTTGCCACCTACAAAAAGCATAGGGTTTTCGATGAAAATAAATTTTTAAAGCAATGAAAAAGGTATATCCTACTTTCGGTTTTTCTCTTTTGTTTTTGATGCTCTTGGGTTGTACAAAACAATTCGATTCATTTAATACAAATCCATATGGAGTAACCGATGCTTCTGCTGCACAAGATTTTAATAATATTGGGAGTTATTTGGGACAACTTCAACAAAATATATATACGGTTACTGCTGATCTACAACTTGATGAAAATTTAGTGGGCGATGTTTATGCCCAATACCTTGTTCCACCTACACCCTTTGTCTCAAATAAAAACAATGTGACGTATAAAATAACCTATTGGGATGCGCAATGGAATAAAAGTTATGAAAAGGTAATGCCTGTTTTGATGAATTACAAATTGAAGGGAGTAGATGTCACCTATCCTCAGTTTTATGCATGGGCTACAGTTTTGAAAATATTTACAATGCAAAGGACTACCGATAATTATGGCCCGATTATCTATAGTAATTATGGCACTACTTCATCGACAATTAATTACGATTCTCAAAGGGATGTTTATTATAAGTTTTTTGAAGAGCTGGATTCTGCTATTCCTGTCCTTTCAAAATATGCAGATGATAGAAATAGCTCATTTACAAACTTTGATTTAGCATATGGCGGCGATGTTTCTAAGTGGGTCAAAGCTGCAAATTCACTGAGATTAAGACTTGCAATGCGGATATCTAAAGTGGATAAAGGCAAGGCACAATTAGAGGCCGAAAAAGCGATTGCACAAAAATATGGAGTTATAACCGACAATAGTTCAAATCTATTTGTGTCAGTTGGAAGTCGTGCGCATCCATTAGGGATCATTTGTTTTAATTGGGGAGATACAAGAATGTGTGCAACGATGGAATCGATACTGAAAGGCTTTAATGATCCCCGTTTACAAGTATACTTTTCCCCCAACAGCGATCCGTTGTTAGTTTCAGGAGACTATAAGGGAATTCGACAAGGAATAGACATCAGTTCGAAAAGCACGTATCTTGGTTTTTCTGAAATAGGGCAAATGTATAAAACAGCGAAAACTGTACAAATAATGACGGCAGCTGAGGTTAATTTTCTTCAGGCTGAAGGGGCGTTGAGAGGGTGGAATATGGGAAGTAAATCTGCTGAGGAGTTCTATGCTAATGGCGTAAAACTTTCGTTTGCTCAAAATGGAGTATCCGGATATGTTGATTACTTAAATGATAATCAGAGTACTTTCTTGGATTATCAAGACCCTATTAATCCTATCAACAGCTTTAAAGCTTCAAGTAATATTACGATACATTGGTCAGATGCCGATTCAAAAGAAGTAAAACTTGAGAAGATTATCACCCAAAAATGGATTGCTTGTTATCCCGATGGACAAGAAGCATGGTCAGAGTTTCGGCGAACCGGTTATCCCAAACTTATTCCCGTTGTTGTAAACTATAGTGGTGGTACAATCAGTACGGATCAGTTTATACGACGAATGATATATCCTCAAACAGAATATAATACCAACAACACGGGGCTTCAGAACGGATTAGCTTTATTGGGCGGTCCTGATACCGGTGGAACCAGAGTTTGGTGGGATACCAATACTGCAAATTTTTGAGATGATTCCCATATAATTCTCCAAATACTCTGCGATAATGAGGGCATAATAGTCATCAGATTGCGAATGAATCTCCTTTGCCTACCCTTAGCTTCCGCCATATCTCCACCTGATTAGTGGAAGCATGGTGCAGGGATGGCGGACTCACGCCGGACTCATGGCGGACCCAGTAGTCGTAATGCCGCTGATACAGAGTGTTTTAACAGGAGTAAAATGAGTAATATCTTATTGTTTTGGGTGTAAAATACTGTATATTAGTGGTGTCGTAAAATAAGGCATCGGGTTTTGATAAATAAACCTCCCAAAACGTTTATCTGTTTTGGGGGCTTATTTATTTTACATTCCAAAAACTGAAAGCAGGATAGTGTTTTATGAGTCTTTCTTTTTGAAGGTAGTAATAAAGAAGTATATTAGAAAGCCTGCAGAGATAAACATCAATTCAATTCCAATGGGTAGTACAGAATTATATTCATCCATACGAAGTACTGTTTGTACTTTAAGAATATCGATTAATACAAATCCTGCACCTGCCATAAAGGCTACCAATCCCCATTTTAGTGAAGGGTATCTATTGGGTTCGGGCGTTGGTGTTTCAGTATTTGAAGGTAGTGCTAATCCTTGGGAAAGAACCTCAGCACGATCAAAATGGTTTCTTTTGATGAGCATCCTTTTTAGAAAAAAATCAGTTATTACTCTTAAGCCTTGATAAAGGGCGTAGAATATAATCAGCGGAACAAATACATTTTGCATCATGGCTTATTTTTTAGTTGTTATTTGCTCATTTGACACCGGCAAAACTCAAAAGGTTGCAAAAAGTATAATAATTTTTTAGTGAACTATTTTTGTTCTTATTGCAACCTTTATCTTCGTTGTGGTGTCTAACATCAAAATATGCAGGAAAACTACTTTATCGAGCAAGTAAAGAGAGGAAACACACATGCCTTCAAATATATTGTGGCGAACCATCAGAAGTTGGTCGTTCATATTGTTGGACGTATTGTTTTAGAGCGCGATGAAATTGAGGATGTTTGTCAGGAGGTTTTTATTAAAGTTTATCAGAAGATTGTTGAGTTTAAAGGCGAATCTAAGTTTTCAACATGGATTGCTTCAATAGCTTATCATCAATCGCTAAATTATTTAAGGAAGAAACGGCGATTGAATGAAACTTCTTTTGATGAGGATACCGCAATCTTGAATATACCGACAGCGATTACTCCTGAACAGATATTTACAAGTAATGAGATGAAACGAAATGTTAAGTTAATTGTTGAAAGTTTACCTTTGGCCTATCGAACGGTCATTACTTTGTTTTATCTTGAGGAATTTTCATATCCTGAAATTGTACAGATTACAGGGATGGCGGAAGGTACAATAAAAAGTCATCTATTTAGGGCACGGAATTTGTTAAAAGAGAAATTGATGAATAGCGTTTTAAAAGAAAAATAATGGATGAAATGGAAAAACGTTTTTCTGACGAAGATGCATGGATGGATAATCTATTAAAAGATGATCCGGAATATACGCTTTCTGATGATTTTGCCGATAAGTTGATAACTAAGATAGAAGCTGTTGAATCGGTAAAACAGAGTGTATACGAGTTTTTAATGATATTAGGCGTGATCGTTGTGATATTAGGCACCTTCTTGGTGACCTATTATTTCTTTAAAAATGATGATTTTATTACACTCTCGTCTTTCTTGAATAATAGTTATACGCTATCAATTGCGGTTATTGCACTATTTATTTTATTTGCTGATAAGGTACTACTTGGTGTGTTGAATCAATTAAAAAGGCTTTAAACAGATAACTGCTTAAAGCCTTTTTAATATTGTATACGATGAAAAGTTATTTTCTTAATTCAAAATTCTGTCCCAGATAAACTTTTCGAACCTGTTCATTGGCTGCCAGCTCTTCAGCAGAACCCGACATCAGAACAGAACCTTCAAATAGAAGATAGGCACGGTCGGTAATGCTCAATGTTTCGTGAACGTTGTGGTCGGTAATTAAGATACCAATATTTTTTTCTTTCAGCTTAGAAACAATATGTTGGATGTCTTCAACGGCAATAGGGTCTACTCCGGCAAAAGGCTCATCCAACAGGATGAATTTGGGGTCAACAGCTAAAGCCCGTGCTATTTCTGTTCTTCGACGTTCTCCACCGGATAACTGAATACCTAAGCTTTTGCGTACGTTGGTTAAGTTGAATTCGCTGATTAATTGCTCCAACCGATCTCTTTGCCCTTCCTTACTGAGATCAGTAAACTCGAGTACTGCTTTAATATTATCTTCGACACTTAGTTGACGGAACACAGAAGCTTCCTGAGCAAGATATCCGATGCCTTTTTGGGCACGCTTGTACATGGGAAGGTTTGTGATCTCTTCGTCGTCCAGATATACATTTCCAGAAAGCGGTTTTATCAAACCAACTATCATATAGAAAGATGTCGTTTTACCTGCTCCATTGGGACCTAGTAAACCTACAATTTCCCCTTGTTTTACTTCGACAGAGACTTTGTTTACAACAGTACGTTTACGATATATTTTTACAAGGTCCTGGGTTCGTAAGATCATAGCATGAAAAGATTAGAGGTTGCAAAGTTAGCGATTTTAAATGCTGAAGCAAAACTTATACTTTTTTAGAAGTCGAAGTTCATAGAAAGCATAATTCCAAATTTACTAATACGAGGATGGTCAAGGTGTGAAAGACGCCAAACGGCATCGACTCTTAAGAAACGAAAAATGTTTTCGACACCTGTCCCAGCTTCAAAATATGGTTTGTTTAGACTAGATGTTCCAACGGGAAGTACAGCATAATTCGAATTTTCGGATGAGATGGAGCCGACGACTCCTTTTGCCCAGACTAATTCGCGCCATTTTAACTTTCGCATCAGGGGTATATGGTTTAAAAATAGTCCATTGAAATGGTGTGTATAACTCACACTCAAATATTTGTCGCTCACAAATTCATAATAGTTCATCAGGTTAAATGCATATTCATCAAACCAATAGGTTTCATTACCTGAGTGAATTTTAAGTAGCGTGTAGGGCACTTTTCCCCAAACCCTTCCAGCCTCAATCTTATAGGAAGAATATCCCCATGTCAAAACATTAAACCAATCTTCCATTCTGAATTGTAAACGATGGTATTCATAATCACTTCCCAAAAGGTTTTTGGGACTATAACCATACTGGAGTTCGATAATTGGATATTTTGCCCCTAGACTGATCCTTTCAAACTCGCCCATTTGGACTTTCTCTCCGATAGCAATACGTGTGTTGATCCCAAATTCAGTAGTCGTGATATTTGGTTTGAGGATGGTGTCATTGTTAGGCCCTAATACCTTAAAAGGACCACTGATTGGGGCGAACATACGTCGATGAGTGATGGTAAAAGTATTCATAAAACCAGCAAACCATTCATGGTCGTAGGAGGCTTTTATCTGATCCACCATCGAGAGTTTATCTGCAGGATTTCTTCTGAAAAGGGAGGCTAAAAGAAAGTCCTCTCTAAATGCATTTAGTCCGGTTCCTAGTTGTTCCAGATCGTGCTGCATATCAATACTCAATGCTTTTCGCGGGAGTTTATTGAACATATAGATTGCTCCGGCACCATATTTAATATCTTTATCTAACGTTCCATAAGCAACATGTCCTGACAACATGATTTTTGTACTGAAGTCATTGCTGGTTCGCCCACCGAGTCTGAATCGCGTTCCCTCTAATGAATTGAAACTTAAAGCAGACATGTATGGACCCCATTCAAAGTTGCCTTTTACATAATATCCACTCGTAATCATTTTGATTACGTTAAGATAAGTGTTGAAAATGGGTAGCTTTTGTAGCGTATCTATCATGTGATAGATCGTTTTCTCTTTGGGCGATAACTCCTCATGTCGCGACTTCTGCCAAAAGGCAGCATCTTTTTTTAAGGCATCAGGATCAATATATACCTCGAGCGGTTGCTTATAAAATTTCGAAGCCAGCGACTTGTTCAATACAAAATTCCGATAAGTTGTTGTCTTCGTACCATAAAAACCCATATTAGATTTTGAATGTTCTAATATATTGAAATCGACTACCATTTTATCTTTCGTCAGCATCCAATAATTGTCTACTATACCATATTCCTGACTGATGTGTAGATCATTTATAAAATTAACATTTGCTTCTGGCGACATCTGCATTTCAATACTCTTTACGGCATAAGTAGTGTCGTGTACCCAGAAGTTTCCAGAGAAGGTATATTCTTGTTTTCGTTTTGGTCTGAATGAAAGTTTATAGCACCATTGATTTCCAATTTTAGCACTATCGAGCAACATATATTTGTAAAAGACTAAACCAAAGTTCGCAACCGGGCTGACAAAATTCTTCTGAAAGATACTGATGTAGTTATCATAGATGTTTACATTCTGGATCATATCGCCGAGGAATTGAGAAATGCTGGCATTATCAATCCCGGAAACCTTACTTGCTTTAATCTTTTCGATATGATCTTTTGGATCTTTCCGATAATAAACATCCGAAAGGGTTTCGGACAAGAAAATTGGAAGATATATTTTGCCGTTTATTGCAGAGGTGTCAACATAATCGAAAATAAATTTGAAAGGCTTTAGTAGCTTCTTGTTTTTAAAACCTTCTGTGATGTTATTGGCATCGAATTCAATTTTATTGTAGGCTTCATATTGATAGGCGTCTAGTCGATCGCGGTCGTTATTACGTTTACTTGCAATAACTTTTTTCATAAACTTGATTGCAGGGTTTTCACCAGGAGTAATGACCACCGCATTAAGCATTACGCTTTCCGGTTCAAGCTTTATGTTGATTTCCTGATATTTGTTTTTCGCGACGGCAACAGTTTTGCGTTTATATCCCATCATCGTGATCACAAGTGAGTCGGTGGCATTTTTTGTTTCCATCGAAAACTTGCCGTTTAAGTCGCATGTAGTTCCTAAGGATGTGCCCTTAAAAAAAACATTCACCATTGGTAATGTTTCTCCGCTACTCGCATCAGTTATCTTACCCGTAATACGGGTAGATTGAGCTATTGCCAAAATAGGAAGCAATAAGATGATCAGTAATAACTTAGTCGGTTTATTCATAATGTTAGTATTAACTAACTCTAGTTTAGATATTTTCTGTTGTATATAAGATGATAAAGGGGAAGACCGGTTTAATCCGTTGCTTTATTTTCTTTTAAAGCATCCCAAAATTCAATTGCACGGCGGGTATGGGGAATCACTATGGTGCCTCCAACCAGATTGGCAATGGCAATTGTTTCGAATAGTTCTTTATCATTTACGCCCAGTTCGAAGCATTTTTGTAAATGATAGCGTACGCAGTCATCACACCGAAGTACCATTGATGATACCAACCCTAATAGTTCTTTTGTTTTGGTTGGAAGTGCTCCTTCCATATATGCATTCGTATCAATATTGTATATTCTTTTAATGACCAGATTATCTTCAGATAAAATACGGGCATTCATTTTTTCGCGATACGCATTAAAATCATTTACCAAGTCGCTCATTCTATATTTGATTTATTTTATAAATTGTTTAATACCTGAGGAATACATTTAAACGATAAATTCTTTATATTTATTGTTATATGGCAACCATTCTGTTTTGAAAATTAGCAACTCAAAATAAGATGGGTGGTTTATTTCAATAATATTCAAAGAATTATAAATCGTAAATTAATTCTATAATTTTAAACAAATGTTAATTGTTTAAGTTAAATGCAATACAATTAAAATATGTTCGTTAAATTTACTCTGTGAAAATTTTGGCGGTACAAAGGTAAATATTAGAAAAGCAAGATAATTAACAGTTAAAGCTTGAATAGGTTGACAAAAAAGGGCTGTAACATTGATCTTAAAAAATATTTGTCGATAATTTTTAAATTAAATATTTTTTTCTTGCTTTTATATTTCTTTTTTTCCAAAATTTGCAACCTTTTTGATTAGGTCTAGGGAAAAAGCTATTTTACACTGTTTCAATTTATTATTTTGGTTTAGGGGTGTTATCTTTTGAGATGATATTCTTTTATTATGGAATGAAAAGCAGGAAATAAAAAAGGTTTGTTAAAATAAACAGAAACACTTTTTTTTGGTTAACTTTGTGTAAAGCACCTTAAGAATCAGAAAGACTTCTCAAAGCTCGACAACAATAAAGATAGTTGAGTTAAAACAAAATAATGGTACTAATAAAAAGCTGTTGGCAAATAAATTAAAGATAGAAATGGCGAATAAGAAGGATTATCCTCTACATGACTTACTCAAGAAATTCTTTGGGTTCGAAATTTTTAAGGGGACTCAGGAGGCGATAATCAAAAACCTAATGGCAGGGAATGATACGTTTGTGATCATGCCTACAGGTGGTGGCAAATCTCTTTGCTATCAACTGCCTGCTTTAGTTTTGGATGGAACTGCCATAATCATCTCACCTCTTATTGCATTAATGAAAAACCAAGTTGATGCAATTCGGAATTTCGGTTCGGAAACAGGCATTGCTCACGTGTTAAACTCATCTTTGTCTAAAGCAGAGATTATTCAAGTTAAGAATGATTTGAAAAGTGGTCATACTAAATTGTTATATGTAGCCCCTGAGTCTTTAACGAAAGAAGAGAATGTAGCTTTTCTGAAAGATATTGATATCTCATTCTATGCTATAGATGAGGCACATTGTATTTCTGAGTGGGGTCACGATTTCAGACCAGAATATCGTAGGTTACGTCCGATTATTGAACAGATTGGGAAAAAGGTACCGATTATAGCGTTGACGGCTACCGCAACACCTAAAGTGCAACAAGATATTCAGAAGAATCTGAATATGATGGATGCAACGGTATTCAAATCATCATTTAACAGACCTAACCTCTATTATGAGGTACGTGAGAAAACGGGTGATGTCAGCAAAGATATCATCAAATATATCAAGGGTAATCCTGGAAAATCAGGAATAATATATTGCCTGAGCCGTAAAAAGGTTGAAGAGATTGCAGAGACTCTTCAGGTGAATGGTATTAAAGCCCTCCCATATCATGCCGGTCTGGATTCGGCAACTCGTGTCGAAAATCAGGATAAGTTTCTGATGGAAGAGGTCGATGTTATCGTTGCTACTATCGCATTTGGGATGGGTATTGATAAACCGGATGTCCGTTTTGTTATTCATTATGATATTCCGAAGAGTCTTGAAGGATATTATCAGGAAACAGGCAGATCGGGTCGAGACGATGGCGAAGGTAATTGTATCGCTTTTTATAGCTACGAAGATATTCAGAAGCTTGAAAAGTTTATGAAAGGCAAGCCTGTTGCTGAACAAGAGATTGCTAATCAACTATTATTGGAGACAGTTGCTTATGCAGAATCGTCTGTTTGCCGACGTAAGTTATTGTTGCATTATTTTGGCGAAGTATATGAACAAGATAATTGCGGTAATTGCGATAACTGCTTGCAGCCTAAAACACGGGTAGAGGGACAAGAGTATGTTGAAATGGTGCTTGAAACAGTTTTGGCTGTTAAGCAACAAGAGAAAGCTAAACAGCTTGTTCAGATATTAGTGGGTAAGACGTCGGCTACTATTAAAGCCGCTAAGTACGATAAACTTGAAAACTTTGGTAAGGGCTCTGATAAAGATGAAAAGTTCTGGGATGCAGTGATCCGACAAATGCTGATTGAACTATTGCTTACAAAGGATATTGATAATTATGGATTGCTTAAAGTTAGTCCGGAAGGTCATAAATTCCTTAAGAAGCCTTATTCTTTCAAAATAGTTTGTGAAGTGGCTCCCGAAGAATCCGAAGATGAGGATTTCTTCGCTGGTGGTGGTGCCGGTACTTCTACTGCCGATAAAACATTATTCTCTTTGTTAAAGGATCTGCGTAAAGATATTTCACGCAAAGAAAATATACCTCCTTTTGTAATCTTTCAGGATCCATCTTTAGAGGATATGGCTATTCAATATCCTATCAATATGGAGGAGTTGAAACAGATTACAGGCGTAGGTTCAGGCAAAGCTTTAAAATATGGTCAACCTTTTCTGGAGCTTATCAAACACTATGTTGAGGAAAATGAGATTATCCGTCCTATGGACATGGTCGTTAAGTCTGTGGTTAACAAATCAGGACTAAAGGTTTACATTATTCAGAATATCGACAAGAAAATTGCGCTTGAAGATATTGCTTACGCAAAGAATATGACATTAAGCGAATTGCTTACTGAGATCGAACGGATTGTTTCGTCTGGAACGCGATTGAATCTGTCATACTATTTGGATGAATTTGTAGACCCATATCATCAGGAAGAGATCTTTGAATATTTCCGTACCGCCGAAAGTGATTCTGTTGAAGATGCTTTGGTTGATCTGGGTGAGGATGAGTTTACCGAGGAAGAGATCAGATTAATGAGAATAAAATTTATGTCTGAAGTCGGTAATTAAAACACAAATAACATATTTCTTGTATATTCCAACTACTGGCTTAACTTTGTAAAATTAAGTCAGTAGTTGTTTTTTAACTAAAACCCAATTAACACATGTCAGAAGATTTCAACCAGGAAGTGGATCAGGCTACCGAAGCTAATGAGCCTCAAGAACAGAAAACAAACATTAATCTTATTTTTAACATCGTACTTTCTATTGCAGTAGTTGTTCTATTTGTACTTCATTTTGCCGGAAGTAAGAGTGGAAACAGTGAAGTAGCAACGGCAGCCGGAGCAAAAGCAACTGGCAAAATTGCTTACATTAATGCTGATTCTATCTTGTCGCAATACGAAATGGCAAAAGAAATTAAAGGTCAGCTTGAAGATAAAATGAAAAAGGCACAAGTTGAACTTCAAACACGTGAGCAATCTTTTCAGAAAAGGGTAGGTGAGTTCCAACAGCAAATTCAAAATAAGTCGATTTCTCAGGAACAAGCACAGAAAACCAATCAACAGCTAACTCAGGAGAAACAATCTCTTGAAGGACTTACTCAACAGTATCAACAACTTATTGGTCAGCAACAGTCTGAACTTACTATCGCGTTGCATGATACCGTTACTAATTTCCTAAAACGTTATAACAAGGATAGCCGATATGATTTTATCCTGAATTATCGTAATGGAGGCGATCTTCTTTTCCAGAATCCGGGTCTTGATATTACCACCGAAGTATTAAAAGGCTTGAACGCTGATTATAAAAAACACAACCAAGGTAAAAAATAATGAAAAAAGGCATTCTCTTTGCCGTTTTTTGCAGTCTCCTTTTGTTGGGATTTATGGGATGCCATAAGAAATCCCAACAAGTGGAGCTGTTATCGCGAGATAGTTTAATAGAAATATTGGCCGATGCACATATTGCAGAGAGTGCGCTTCGGACGAATGGAGGAGGAACCGTTGATCAGTTTACTGCCCGTCGTAATGCCTATTTTGAATGGGTGATGAAATGTCACCATACTACCTATGCTCAATTCGATTATAGTGTAAAGCATTATCTTGAAAATAGCGATCATTTTTCAAAGATGTATGACGAGGTGATCAATCGTATTAAGCAAAAAGAGCTATTAAACAAAAGTGTCCCGGCTAAAGCCAAGACACCAGTTAAAACTCCAAAACAAAAAGTGGATTCAGTTAAGAAAGCTGATCATCTGAAAGTTTAATTCATCAACTGTCGATTTTACTTAGCCGACAATCTTTTCCATTAATCGATCAACCAAACGGCTTGCTCCGATTCTGAATAATTTATTATTTAGCCATTCGGAACCCAGGACGGTCTCTACGAGTTTTGTGTACAGAACTGCCTCCATAGGACTTGAAATACCACCAGCGGGCTTAAAACCTATCTTCTTGCCGGTTTTTTGGTAGTGATCTTTGATGCAATTAAGCATTACCCATGCTGCTTCGGGTGTAGCAGCGGGTTGAATCTTCCCGGTAGAGGTCTTGATAAAATCAGCACCGGCAGCAATTGCCAACATTGAAGCACTTTTAATATTAGTGAGGCTTCCCAGTTCTCCGGTTTCAAGGATCACTTTTAAGTGTGCATCACCACAAGCTTCTTTTATCATGGCAATTTCATCGAATACTTGTCCAAAGTCACCTTCCAGAAATGTTCCTCTCGATATAACCATATCGACTTCATCGGCTCCTTGCTCTACAACATATTCTACTTCTGCACATTTCAGGTGGATAGGTAATTGTCCTGAAGGGAATGCTCCTGCAACGGAGGCCACCTTGATTTCTGTTCCTTCTACCATCTCTTTTACAAAAGAGACAAAAGGTGGATAGATGCAAACTGCGGCAACCCCTTTTATTCCTTCACCCATATCGGGTAAAGAGAGTGCTTTTTCACAGAGTTGCTCTACCCGGTCGGCATTGTCAGAGCCTTCCAGTGTCGTGATGTCGACGTAATTGAGTATCTCAATCAGCTTATTTCTATCAGGAAGGCCTTGTGCTTCTACTTCAGTACGAATAGCATTAACAGCTTGTTTAACACTATCTTCATCTACCGGAAGTATTGTTGATATATCGATCATAGGTTCTGTTTTTTAATGATTCAAAGATAAGCATAATCGAAAAGAGGTTAGTCAACAATTTGACCAACCTCTTTTCAATTATACATGAATTTCTTCTATCCTCCTCTTTTGAGGATTATTCGTATCCAAAATGGCGAAGCGATCTTTCATCATCGCGCCAGTCTTTGGTTACCTTAACGAAAAGTTCCAGAAATACTTTTTGTCCTAAAAAAGTCTCCATGTCTTTACGCGAATCGGTACCAAGACGTTTGATTGCGATACCACCTTTTCCGATGATAATACTTTTCTGGGTATCACGTGCCACATGTATGGTTGCTGCTATACGTGTAATCTTTGGCTCCTCAACAAACGACTCGATAACCACCTGGACAGAGTAGGGGATCTCTTGCTTGTATAAGAGTAAGATCTTTTCACGGATAATTTCAGAAACAAAGAAACGTGTACTCCGATCTGTTAACTCATCTTTTGGATAGTATGGCGGACATTCGGGTAGAAGTTCCAGAATATTGGTCAGAACCGATTCCAGATTGAAATTGTGCAGTGCCGAAACCGGGATACAGGTTGCTTTAGGAAGAAGCGTTTGTAGCTCGGTGAGTTTTTGCATGGCTACGTCTTGTTCGCATTGATCGATCTTATTCAATAATGCAATAACAGGTATTGTTGAGTTCTGAATACGCGCTATCGTTTCTGGTTCCAGCTCTTTTTCGTTCACTTCTGTGACGAAAAGTATGATATCTGCATCCTCCAACGCTGTCTCAACAAACTTCATCATCGACTTGTGTAGTTCGTAGTGTGGCTTGACAATACCCGGTGTATCAGAGAAAACTATCTGAAAATCATCACTATTAACGATTCCAAGGATACGATGACGTGTCGTTTGAGCCTTAGGCGTGATGATAGATAGTTTCTCGCCAACCAATGCGTTCATAAGTGTTGATTTCCCGACATTTGGCTTGCCAATAATGTTTACAAATCCTGATTTGTGTTCCATTTATTAAATAATTCTTAAATAAATTTGTTTTGCAAAGAAACTACTTATATCTTTGCACTCGTTAATCAAGGACAAGAAAAATATTAAAAACATATAGTGCGGGATGGAGCAGTGGCAGCTCGTTGGGCTCATAACCCAAAGGTCGTAAGTTCGAATCTTGCTCCCGCTACCAACGAAAGGAACCAATTTTGGTTCCTTTTTTTACATTTACCCAAATTACACCGTGCAGATTTTCTGTACATCATTAAACACCTGTGGAATGAGTAACATAGTAGCTATTGTTGGACGACCTAATGTTGGGAAGTCTACACTTTTTAATCGTTTGATTGGAGAACGTCAAGCGATTGTTGATGCAACCAGTGGCGTTACCCGTGACAGGCATTATGGCCGTTCGGAGTGGATTGGATATGAATTTTCTGTAATCGATACAGGTGGTTACCTGATGGGCTCTGATGATATCTTTGAAGAAGAGATCAGAAAACAGGTACAGCTTGCTATTGATGAAGCAGATGTCATTCTTTTTTTAGTAGATGTTGTTGAGGGTGCAACCCCAATGGATGAAGATGTTGCTGATATGCTACGTCGTCAAAAAAAACCAGTGCTTCTGGTTGCTAATAAAGTAGACACACACCAGAAAAGCCATGAAGTTTCAGAATTTTATTCTTTAGGACTAGGTGAAATCTATGGAATCTCTTCTGTAAATGGATTAGGTACCGGCGAGCTATTAGATGAAGTTGTTACTCATTTTGAAACTAAAGTTGAAAGCGAAACTACACAGGAGAAAGATGATCTTCCAAAGATATGTGTTGTTGGTCGCCCTAACGTAGGTAAATCTTCTTTTATCAATGCGCTGTTGGGCATAGATCGTAATATCGTTACTGACATTGCCGGAACCACACGCGATTCTCTTTATACACGCTATAACGCTTTTGGATTTGATTTTAATCTGGTAGATACTGCAGGATTACGTAAAAAATCAAAGGTGTCTGAAAATATTGAATTCTATTCGGTGATGCGTTCTATCCGGACTATTGAAAGCAGTGATGTTGTTATTCTGATGATTGATGCAACGGCGGGTTTTGAGGCTCAGGACTTAAATATATTCTCATTAGCACAGCGAAACCGAAAAGGAATCGTTATCCTTGTCAATAAATGGGACTTAGTCGAGAAAAATAATCAAACGCATTTAGAGGTTGAAAAGTTAATTCGTGAGAAGATTGCTCCTTTTAGTGATGTTCCTGTTATTTTCACCTCGGTAACTACCAAGCAGCGTATCTTTAAAGCACTTGAGGTTGCTCATGAGGTTTATGAAAACTACTTCCAGGACATTACTACTTCAAAACTGAACGACTATTTCCAACCGATCTTAGAACACAATCCGCCACCTGCACACAAAGGAAAGCTTGTTAAGATCAAATATGTTACCAAGCTACCTACCCGATTCCCTGCTTTTGTTTTCTTTGCAAATCTTCCTCAGTATATAAAAGATTCGTATAAACGTTTTCTTGAGAATAAGTTGCGCGAACATTACAATTATACAGGCGTTCCAATTGAGATTTTTATTCGCAAGAAATAGTATCAGTTGTGGCCGATTCAGCACGTATCGATAAATGGTTGTGGACTGTCAGACTATATAAAACACGTAGTCTGGCTACCGATGCCTGTAAATCCGGTAAGATAAAACTGGAAGGACAGAGTATTAAACCAGCCCGCGAGTTAAAAGTAGGAGATGAGATTTTTGTAAACCAGAACCCCTTGATGAAAAAAGTAAAGGTGCTGGCTTTCCCTCCAAATCGTTTATCGGCTAAGCTGGTTCCTGAATATATGGAAGATCTTACGACACCCGAAGAGTATGATCGTGTTAAGCATTTGCGAGAAACCAATATGGAATTTCGACCACATGGTATTGGTCGACCCACAAAAAAACATCGTCGTCTAATAGATAAACTGAAAGACGACGATAATAATGAGGATTGGTAAGAAAGAAACCAATAGCTTAATCCCTAATAAACCATCAAAACAAGCCCTTTTAAATATTGACCCTCTGCATGAAATATGTTGATAGGATGGTCTGCGGGTTGCGTTAACTGGTGTAATACCTTTACTTCACGGCCACTTTCAATAGCGGCAGCCATCACAGCAGAATAGAATTGTTGTCTGTCGACCACTTGTGAGCAGGAGAAGGTGAATAGAATGCCTCCGGGAGCGATTTTCTCAAAAGCCTGTTTATTCAATTTGGTGTATCCTTTTATCGCTTTATGACGTGAATCCATGTGTTTAGCAAAGGCCGGCGGATCTAAAATAATTAAATCATAAGTCTCTTCCATCTCTTCAAGATAACGCTTGGCATCAATGGTAAATGCCTGATGTCTTCCGTCATTCAATCCATTTAATAAAACGTTTGTTTCAACACCCGCAATAGCCTTCGCCGAACTATCTACAGAATGGACAAGTGTAGCTCCTGCCGAAAGCGCATAAATCGAAAACCCACCGGTATAGCAAAAAGTATTCAGAACCTTACGCCCCTTAGCATATTGTTGCAGGAGCTTTCTGTTTTCTCGCTGGTCTAAAAAGAAACCGGTCTTTTGTCCGTCTTCCCAGTTTGCTTTAAAATGCAAGCTGTTTTCAACAATCTCTTCGGTCCCTGATTGGCCAAATAGATAGCTGTCAACAACTTCTATATCGGTGTTTCTTGACATCGTATCTGCGCTCTTGTCGAATACAGCTTTAAGATTTTCTCCATAAAGGTTTTTCAGTGCCTCTGTAATCATCAGTTTTGCATCATGCATAAATGCAGCGTGTGTTTGTATTACGGCAGTTCCATTATAGAAGTCAATGATCAGACCCGGAAGTAAATCACCTTCCGAAAAGACCAGGCGATAGCAATTAGTTATAGGGTTATCCGTCAATCCTGCAGCACAGCGCAGCGCAAAGGCTTGTTGTAATTTGGCATTCCACCAGGTCTGGTCGGGGTCTACTCTTGAGAACGAGCATATTTTGACGGTGATAGAGCCGGGTAGTGCATAGCCCGAGGCAAGATATTTTTCTTCTTCTGAAAATATCTCCACCCAATCACCCTCTTTAATACCTTTTTCAGCACGTTTGATCGCACCAGAGAATATCCATGGATGAAAACGACGAACGGCCTCGTCGCGGCCGTTCAATAAATATATCGATTGGTATTTACCCATTAGTCAAGTTTTGTGCAAAGATAATCAGAATAGTTGATTTGAAAACTTACCGGTTAAACGACAAGCGTTCACCTCTGACCGTTTCATCAAAAGTGTCATTCTCAAAAGCCAACTTACCATTGATGAAAGTATGGGTTACTTTCGAATGAAAAACCTGCCCTTCAAAGGGTGACCAGCCACATTTATAATAGCTATTCTGAGGTGCAACTGTCCATTCTTTGTTCATGTCAACCAACACCAGGTCCGCTTTATATCCTTTTCTTATAAATCCTCTGTCGGCTACCTGAAAACAGATCGCAGGAGCGTGACACATTTTTTCAACAACCTTCTCGATAGAGATCTTACCTTGTCTGCTAAGTTCTAACATCGTTACAAGAGAATGCTGTACTAATGGTCCACCGGAGGGCGCTTGTATATATTTCTTGTTTTTTTCTTCTAATGAGTGTGGCGCATGATCTGTAGCAACGACATCAATTCTGTCTTCCAACAAAGCTTCCAGCAAGGCTGCACGATCGGATGAAGTCTTTATGGCCGGGTTCCATTTAATCCGATTGCCTTGTTTTTCATAATCTTCGTCACTAAACCATAGATGGTGAACACAAACCTCGCCGGTGATTCTCTTTTCAGCCAAAGGAATGTCGTTATCAAATAAAATCATTTCGTGCGCAGTAGATAAGTGCAAAATATGGAGCCGGGTATTGAATTCTTTTGCCAGGCTAACAGCAAGGGAAGAGGATTTATAGCAAGCCTCTTCGCTTCTGATCAATGGATGAGCAGCCAAGGGAACATCGTCTCCATATTCTTTGCGAAAGGCTTCGGTATTTGCTTTGATAGTAGGTTCGTCTTCGCAGTGTGTTGCAACTAAAGTGTGTGCTTTTTCAAAAATAGCAGCCAACACTTCAATGTTGTCGACTAACATGTTCCCGGTTGATGCGCCCATGAAGACTTTGATGCCGCAAACTGTTTTAGGATCTGTTTTTAAAACCTCTTCCAGGTTGTCATTAGAGGCCCCCATGTAAAATGAGTAGTTCGCCATCGATTTTTGAGCCCCCAGCTTATATTTTTCTTCCAGTAAATTCTGTGTCAGTGTTTGAGGGTTCGTGTTTGGCATCTCCATAAAAGAGGTAACGCCTCCGGCTACGGCAGCTCTGCTTTCTGTAGCTATTTCTCCTTTATATGTTAATCCCGGTTCGCGAAAATGTACCTGATCGTCAATTACACCCGGTAAAAGATATTTATAGCCCGCATCTATTATTTTTGTTGAGGCACCAATAGCGAGCTGATGATTCAGCTGCTCTTCATAGATTCCAATAATAAGGTCGTCTTTAATAGCTACGGCTCCTCGAAAGGTCTTTCCCTCATTAACAATAACAGCGTTTACGATAAGGATGTCGGGTGCTTGATTATTCATGATCTTGTCTTTTATGCAAAGGTAAACACAGCAGAGCAAAATAGGTTGTCGTTTCATAAAAAAAGGCAAGGTGTTGAAGCCTTGCCTTAGCAGTATTTTAGAATAAGGAGTTAGTTAACCACTCGTTTTATATTTTTGAAACGAAGTCTGAGGACACCTAAAACCGCTTCCTTAAAGATATGCGAACTCATTTTTGATACACCAGCAGTGCGGTCAGTGAAGATGATGGGAACTTCAGCAATTTTAAATCCCATCTTCCATGCAGTATATTTCATCTCTATTTGGAAGGCATAGCCTACAAATTTGATTTTGTCAAATGGAATAGCTTCAAGTACTCTTCTTGTATAGCATTTGAAACCTGCTGTTGCATCCATAATTGGCATACGCGTAATGAACCGGACATACATTGAAGCTACATACGACATTAAAACTCTGCCCATGGGCCAGTTTACGACATTTACTCCCTTGATATAACGACTTCCGATAGCTACATCAGCACCCTGATGAGCACAGGCGTCATATAGCTTTTCCAGATCTTCCGGGTTGTGCGAGAAGTCTGCATCCATTTCAAAAACAAATCCGTATTCGTGATTGAGTGCCCATTTAAACCCATGTATATAAGCAGTTCCCAGTCCAAGTTTCCCTTTTCGTTCTTGTATGAATAATCGATTTGGGAATTTCTCCATTAGTTTATGAACAATAGCGGCTGTTCCATCGGGAGAGTTGTCTTCAACAATCAATATGTCAAAGTGTTTCTCCAGAGAAAATACTTTTCTGATAATACGCTCAATGTTTTCGAGCTCGTTATAAGTTGGGATAATTACTAGGCTATCACTCACGTTACCAATTTTTTTAGAGGACAAATTTAACGAATTCAAACTGTCTAACAATTTTATAAGTTAGACTTTCAGAATTTTTAACAGTTTTATCTGGTTTTCTTTTCAATCAAAATATACGAAGGTAAATGGTCACTGTAACCGCCAAGATACTTGGTTCCGGCATATGTTCTCCATGGAGTCCCTTTATATTTACCCTCCTGTTCAAGTAAATAGGGCTCTTTGTAAATCTTTGCAGCCGAGAAATGATATTCTCTTTTGGGGGCATTTACCAGTCCGGATGAAACCATAAACTGATCAAATAAATTCCATTTTCCTCTGTATTCCAGTGTTCCATTCCCATCAGCAAATAATTTTATCATCGGATCGAATAGATCGCCACTATGGGTGTCGGTTTCGCTACTCTTCGCTTTCATATATTTGCTGATGCTCTCATTCGTAGGGTCGTCATTCAAATCACCCATGATGATGATCTTTGCTTTAGGATTGATCCTCATCAGTGAATCTGCAAGCGATCTGCATAAACGGGCTGCTGCATTACGTAACTGAGTGCTTCGCTCTTCTCCGCCTGAACGTGAAGGCCAATGGTTAACAATGAAATACAACGGTTTTTTATCAAAAATGCCAGCGACGACTAATTGATCACGGGTGAAGAAATCAGGAAGACTGTCAATTCTGAGCGGTGCCTTATGTGTAGCTGTTACTTTAAACAGATCCTGACGATAAATTAAAGCCACATCGATTCCTCTTTTATCAGGGGAGTCAAAATGAACGATTCCATAATTTGCTGATTTGAGAGCCGGTGCCTTAATCAGATCCTCAACGACACCACGGTTTTCAACTTCAGCTAATCCAATGGCTAATGGCAGTTCACCAACTTGCTCGGTTCCGATCTTACTCAGTACTTCTGACAAGTGTTTTATCTTCAACTGATAACGGGCTGTATTCCATTTCGAGGGAGCTTCTGGTGTAAATTCGGTATCATCAACATTGGGTTGGTTGATGGTGTCGTATAGGTTCTCCGTGTTATAGAAGGCGATGGATGCTAATTTGATTTTTTGAGCAGTTCCCGTAAAAGTGAGGAAAATCAGGAAAGCTGAAAGGAGTATAACATTTCTCATGTAATAATCGGTTTATAGCTGGGGTTTAGAAGTAGATAAGTATGCTACAAAGATAATCACTTCACGAAATAAAAAGGCATGAAATATTTTAGTTAAAAATCTCGAAATGGGTGTCCATATTCGTACATGCGCAAACCTTTCTCAACGTATTTATTGAAATGAATAATTATTATAGATGCATAAAATCAGATAGATAGGGCATTAAGAAAATCATGGCATTAAATATGTAGAACCCTATAAAACAAACTAACAATTTTACTACACCATGCTAGTTAAAACTATGGAAGATGGCGCATCGAAAGGCATTACTTCTTATCTTTACGACCAAAAGAATAAATTTGTGATACGCACACGAAACATTGAACGTGTTTTTAGTACAGATGAAGTTGAAACCATAGCACTGGAACAGGTAAATCTGGAGATCAGGGGGGGCGAGTTTGTCGCAATTATGGGTCCAAGTGGTTGCGGTAAATCTACGTTGTTAAATATTCTTGGACTATTGGATTATCCAACTGATGGGGAATATTTTTTCATGGATGATGAGGTTTCATATATTCCTGAAAGGAAAAGAGCGCAGCTAAGGAAGACACATATAGGCTTTGTTTTTCAAAACTTTAACCTGATAGAAGAACTTACTATTTACGAGAATATAGAACTCCCGTTGATTTATCTGGAGGTTGAACATGCAATTCGTAAACAGAAAGTGGAAGCCATAATGGAAGAGATGCGAATAACACACCGTAGGAATCATTTTCCATCACAATTATCCGGAGGCCAGCAACAAAAGGTAGCTGTAGCCCGTGCTGTCGTTGCTGAACCAAAGTTGATTCTGGCTGACGAACCAACCGGAAATCTCGATTCCTCAAATGGCGAGGAGGTAATGAATCTTCTGGCCCGGCTCAATCAAAACGGTACTACGATTGTGATGGTTACCCATTCACTGCGTGATGCAGAATATAGTCGTCGTATTATTCGATTGTTTGATGGGAAGATTGTAACAGAGAATATTCAACAACCCTTTTATATATAACGATTTAAGAGCTTCTTAATTTACGGAGGGTCTAACGGGGTATTCTTTTTGAATGATTATCCGAACTAAAATAAATTCAAGATGAAGCCTGTAATGTTGCATCACTATATTCGATTGGTTATTCGCAATATTGTAAGAAATAAGTTTTATTCCTTACTCAATATTATTGGTCTCACCATGGGTATTGCTACGGCAGCCTTTATCTTGATGTATATTCTTGATGAACTCTCCTACGATCGGTACAATCTTAAGTCTAAACGTATTTACCGAATCGAATGCCAGCTCGCCGTTAATGGTAAGGTAAATAATTATGCAAAGATTGGTGGTCCGTATGCCCCTACCTTAAAAGATTTGTCACCGGCTATTGAAAACGTGACTCGTTTTGTCTCTTTGCGGAGTGTCATTCTTCGAACCGGCGAGCGAATGTATACGGAGACAGGTATTTTCTTTGCCGACCAATCTGTTTTCAACGTCTTTACTTTGCACAGGGTATATGGAAATCTTAATCATGCTTTGATAAGTCCATATACAGCCGTTTTAACCCGTTCCACCAGTGAGAAATATTTCGGGAAAGCCAATCCTGTCGGAAAATATATTACCACAACAAACAATCGGCATTATTTAATTATGGCTGTTATCGAAGACGTGCCACATAATTCACATTTGCGATTTGATGGACTCTTTTCTTTAAATAGCCTTAAACGAACCTCTTCTAAGAACTCGCCCGATACACGTGCCGGCTGGAATTATTGGTTTCTAAATTGTTACAGTTATATCCTGTTAAAGGATGGAGCCTCACCAAATCAATTAACTGCGAGTTGTAAAATCTTGTATGAAAAGTACATGAGGAGTGAAGGCAAGAAATTTGATGCGACATTTGTTCCTATCCTGACATCATTGGTCGATTTGCATTTAGGTGAGCCATTTCAGGAAGACCAGCAAACAGGTAGCATGAATAACCTGATCATTTTTGCAAGTATTGCACTCTTAATATTGTTTCTGGCATCTATAAATTACATGAATCTTGCAACGGCGAGTGCAGTCACCCGGACACACGAAGTCGGTATTCGTAAAGTGTTGGGCTCGAAACGTAGTTTGATTATACGACAGTTTATGTCGGAAGCACTCATCTTTGCTGTTATATCTACCTTTCTTACTTTAGCAATTATTGAGTTGCTACTTCCGGCTTTTAATAGTCTGGTCGAAAAACATATCGTATTTGATCCGTTACAACGTCCGTTTCTTATCGGTGGAATCCTATTAATTAGCTTAATAACCGGAGCGTTATCAGGTATTTATCCAGCTAAATATTTTTCAGATTATGAGCCTTACGCCGTTATTCGAAGTAGTTTCCGACAGGGAAATATGGGGATTCATCTCCGAAAAACATTGGTAACTATTCAGTTAATTATATCTATAGGGTTGATATTTAGTGCAATCACAGTTCGTAATCAATACACCTATCTCACCAGTCATTATTGTGGATTTAATTCAAAAGATATTATCACAGCCGATCTCCGGGACACCTCATTCTATCGAAAATATCCGGCTTTCCGAAGAGAGTTGCTTTCGAAGCAGGGGATAGTTACTGTTGCTACCAGTTCTTCTGTCCCTGGGAGTCCCCATTGGCTATTTGCGTATAAACTTTTAAAAAACAAAACGCTACAAGACTTTGCTTCACGGGGGCTGGTTATAAACAACTCTTTTCTCGATCTTTATCATATAACTCTTTCGCAAGGAACAGTCCCTCATGATTCGGTAACACGAAACAAATCGATTTTAGTGAATGAAACAGCCGCTTTAAAGATGGGATGGAAAGGTAATGCCGTTGGAAAGAAAATAGTGATTACCGACTTTGATGCTGCAAATGATACATTGGTCATTACAGGTGTTGTTCATGATTATAATTATACCTCGTTGCATACTGCAATTGAACCACTTATTATCTTTTTGAGTAACGAACGGCAGATGGTGATAAGTATAAAATGTAAAGAGGGTTATGGACCTTCTCTAATCCCTTTGGTAAAAGAGACTGCCAACAAATTAGGACTAAAAACAATTTTGAACTGTAAGATTCTTGACAATCAATTGGAAAGTCAATATATCTTTGAGCGAAAGGTGTCACAACTGATTGGTTTATTAGGCATCCTTTCAGCTATTATTGCGGGGATTGGGTTATTGGGGCTTACTTCGTTTATCACGCAGAAACAATCGAAAGAAAATGGGATACGAAAAGTCTTAGGTGCTACGTCTGATCAAATTGTCTTGAAGATACTCGGAGAGCTGTTTAGGCCTGTCATTATTGCTTATGTCATTGCTATTCCGCTGGCCTGGCTATTTACAAGCTTCTGGTATACAAGTTTTGCATATTATATTACTCCCAGTTTTGCTTCTTTACTCATCACTGCACTCATTTCTTTTGGTGTCGCTATCCTCTTCATGGTATTTCATATTGTGAAAGCTGCAATTTCCAGACCTTACGTTTCTGTGAAATATGAGTAAATGTGTACGATATCGAACAATGACCCTCGAAAATCGTACAGATGTTATGCGGAGTAATGTTGTGTGTATTGTTAAAGAGTTATATAATAGATGAGTATAATTTATGGCACAATTAATGTTATTCTAATAGGCATTACAGAATGGTGAACTAACAAAGTACAAAACATCTACTAAACTACTGAACTCTTAAATAAAACTTCTTGCACTAACTAACACCACTACTACGATAATACTACATTCTCTTACAATTACCGTTTTGTAAGTTGTTACTTAACTATCATTTGCAGATTGGTCTCGATCACTTGAATCGGGACCAGCCTGTCAAATGAAAAGGACCCCTTATCAACCACAAATATCATTTAAACAAACTACTGGGCCGGCTTATTAGAGTCGGCTTTGTTTTTTTATGAAACGAACATGTTTTGCAACCTCAAAAGAACTGTTGAGCCGTTTTTATTCTATCTATTTTGCCTGTCGATGTGTAATTGAGCCGAGGGACAAAAAGTATCTGTTTTGGGGCGTGGTATTGCGGGCAAATAGTATTCGCTTTTTTTAATATTTGCGATGCTAATATTTCATCTTGAGCGGCTTCTACAATCATAACCACCTGTTCTCCAAGTAAAGGATGCGGTATGCCTGTAATGATAAATGGAAATAATACCTCAGTTGAAAGAAGAAACTCAATTTGTTCGGGTATTATTTTAATCCCTCCCGAGTTGATTACAAAATCAGCACGTCCTAACCATCTGAAATGCTGCTCGTCCTGTAACTCACATAAGTCGTTCGTTTGGATATTGGCAATACCAAGCGGAGCCGCATCGATAGACAAACATCCCCGTTGATCTAATGAAAATCGTATTCCGGTTAATCCTTCATACCATTGTGAAGCACGGGGCCCGTTTAATCTTCTTAAAGCAACATGACTCATCGTTTCTGTCATGCCATAGCTTATATAACAAGCTGTTGTAGTTTTCTGCACCGAATTTAGCAAGTGGTTGGGCAGTGCTGCTCCACCGATCAATAGTTGTTCTGTTCTATCCAGACAACCCTCTTCAATACAGCGCTCTACTTGCAAAGGAACCATCGCTGAAAATTTCACCTTTATGGACGTGCCCGATAACGGACACCCCTGTGGTGAAACAGCAATCAAATGAAGACCCCGTTCAATGGCTCTAACCAACATCATCTTGCCGGCAATATAATCTGTCGATAAACAAAGTAGTGCTTTATCCATTGGCTGCAGTCCAAAATAATCACAGGTTAGTCTTGCCGATGCCAGCATAGCCCTTTTCTTTAACCGGATAGGTTTTGGAACCCCGGTGGAACCTGAGGTCTTAGCAGTGATCTCGTCATTGTCGTTCAGCCAATCCCTCAAGAAAGAGAAAATAGATTCAATCCATGGTTCTGCCTCTGTAATAGCGGTATTATTCACCCTTTTTAAGAGCGTTTCACTTTGATAATAATTGTTTTCTATTTGTAGTGAAAAGGAAGGGTGCATGGAGTTATGAATTTAATACACCCCAGGGGGTCGATTTATGATAATAAAGACCACCTTTCTCGACAAGTAGCGGCGATGAGATATTGTTATGAAAAAGTTGTCCGGTTCCAAGTCCCTGCGGCAACTCATTCCTGTGAACATAGGTCCATTGGGCAATCGCATTCAATCCAATATTCGATTCCAGCGCTGAAGTTATCCACCAGTCAGTCTGAAACTCATTCGCAAGATCAATCCACTCTTTCGTAGCACTAAAACCGCCCACTAAAGATGGTTTTAAGATGATGTAAGCAGGTTTTATCATTGTGATGAGGTTTCGTCTGCCCTCAGGGGTGTTGCATCCAATCAGCTCCTCATCCAGCGCAATGGGGATTGGCGTTTTACAGCACAGTTCCGCCATTGCCTCAATTTGTCCCTGTTTGATGGGTTGTTCTATCGAATGAATAGAAAATGCAGAGAGACGGTTTAACTTTTCTAAAGCCTGATCGGGCGCAAAAGCACCATTTGCATCCACTCTGATCTCAATATCTTTGACCGCATATTCTTTTCTTATAAATGCAAGCAATGATAGCTCTTCCTCAAAATCGATCGCTCCTATCTTGAGTTTGATGCATTTAAATCCCTCGTCAATCTTCTTGCGGATACTGAGTAACATCTTCTCTTTACGATCCATCCAAATCAACCCATTGATAGGAATGAAGTCAGTGCCATCCGTAAAAGCAGAAGGAAATAAAATCTTAGCGTCTTTACATTGCAAGTCAGCCAGTGCCGTTTCAAGTCCAAAACGGATAGCGGGCCACTCGGCTAATAATGTTGATGCATTTGAAATATAACGATCGATGTTTTGACAAACCTCAGACATCTTTGCTGCATACTCCGGTCTGTCGTCATAGCTTAGACCCCTGAAAATAGCACATTCTCCAATCCCTTTCTTCGAAGGATCTAGCGGATCATAAATCTCCAGAAACCAGGTCTCCTTTTTCCTTAAGATACCTCTTGAAGTACCTGCATCAAAGCGAAAGTCAAGATAATAAGGGAAACAGCGTGCAACCATAATGAAAGGGTTTATCTGTTTTGGTTAAATGATGAACCCTAATCCGAATAACACCGAGAACAGAAGTGTGCACAAAGCCAGTACTTTCAATTCAGGATCCAGTAAAGCAGGTTCTGTATTCTTCCAAACTCTATTTAAGTGAAGGATGAGTGGAATAAATGCCAGGATAAACAAAAAATTATGCCACGACTCAAAGTTGATCAAAACATAAACAGTAGCTAACAGAAAAGCCACAATCACCAATAGGAGATGATAGATTTTTGCAAATTTGCTTCCCATCATCACCACCATCGTTCTTTTTCCCGACTGTTCATCATTAATAATGTCGCGCATATTATTAATATTCAGTACGCCTACGCTCAGTAGTCCCACTGAAATTGCCGGAAGGAAAATTGTAAAAGGAAGTGTATTGGTTTGGAGGAAATAGGTGCCTACCGTACCGGCTAATCCAAAAAAGATAAACACATACAAATCACCTAGCCCCCTGTAGCCAAACGGATTTTTACCAACAGTATATTTAATGGCAGCAACGATAGCTGCAATGCCTAATAACAGAAAGAGAAGTCCATAACTCATTTCAAGATGGTGCGTCCCCTGATAGATCAGAAAAACTCCACTGATAAAGGCTAAACCGGCAAAGATCAAAACCATCCGTTTCATCTCTTGTCTACTGATTACACCACTTTGAATGGCTCTCATTGGACCCACCCGTTCGTCGTTGTCGATTCCATTAACAGAATCGCCGTAGTCGTTTGAAAGATTAGAAAGTATCTGAAGCAGGAGCGTTGTCAAAGTAGCTAATAAGGCTACCGCCCAGCTGAATGATTGAAAAGCTGCAGCAAGCATGCTGGCGAGAATGATACTCGACAGTGCCAGCGGTAATGTTCTCAAGCGGAAGGCATGAACCCAGGCGCGTGTTTTATTTGTCATAGATTAAGGGAACTTCGGATATTTCTTAAAATCGGGATCTCTTTTTTCAAGGAAAGCTTTCTTTCCCTCTTGGGCCTCTTCGGTCATATAGTAAAGGAGGGTAGCATTTCCGGAGAGCTCCTGAATACCGGCTTGTCCATCCAGTTCAGCATTGAAGGCCGACTTTAACATACGGATGGCGAGCGGACTTCTTTTTTGTATTGTTTGACACCATTCAACAGTAGTGTCTTCCAGTTGATCCAACGGAACAACTTTATTCACCATGCCCATATCCATTGCCTCCTGTGCCGAGTATTGGTTACAGAGAAACCAAATCTCACGGGCTTTCTTCTGTCCAACATGACGAGCAAGATACGAGGCACCAAATCCACCGTCAAAACTTCCAACTTTAGGACCGGTTTGTCCAAAGATCGCATTCTCAGAAGCAATAGAGAGATCGCAGATCACGTGCAGAACATGTCCTCCACCAATAGCAAAACCATTCACCATGGCTATCACCACCTTTGGAATCGATCTGATCTGACGTTGCAGGTCGAGTACATTTAAACGGGGAACACCGTCTTTCCCGACATACCCTCCGGTGCTCTTATAATTCTGATCACCTCCCGCGCAGAAAGCTTTGTCGCCTTCACCGGTTAAGATGATCACATCAATCTCAGCGGTCTCACGACAGATCTGCATGGCATCCGACATCTCCGAAACGGTGGTTGGCGTAAAAGCGTTACGATAACGGGGACGGTTAATAGTAATTTTTGCTATCCGTTCAAAGAACTCGAAACGAATCTCTTCATACGGCTTTATGGTTTTCCAATTACGTGACATATTCATCCAATTATTCAAATACAGGTAAAAAGATTTATTTATTTTGGCCCTTTACAGCAATAAATTTAAAATACGAAGACAACACTGCTGCATTATCTTCAGAGGGCGTAAAGATTTCGAGTAAAGAGGCGCTTTTCGTTGTTTGATAGAACAAAGGTAACTGTTCTTTAAGTTCTTCCACTGAATGGGCCGAAGAATAATTCAAGTTGTAAGCAGCAGCAATGTGTGGAGCAGTAAAACTATGACGGGTTTCAAAGAACCTTTCCAGTTCATCAACCCCCGAAGGACCTTCAATGATTCTAAAGATTCCACCACCACCATTATTGATCAAAATGATGCGTAGATTAGCAGAAAGGTGATGATGCCAAAGTCCGTTTGTATCATAGAAAAAGGCCATATCACCTATAATCAGGGTAGTCAGCTTGCCCGAACCCAATGCTGCTCCGGCTGCAGTAGATACACAGCCATCAATACCACTTGTTCCTCTGTTTCCAAAATAGTGGAGTGGTTTTACAGGTTTATAGAGTTGCGTATAACGTACAGGGGTACTGTTTCCCATCTGCAGGTCACTGTTCTCAGGGATAGCCGATAAGATCGTCTCAAACACCTTCATGTCCGACCATCTTAAATCTTTCACATACTCCTGATGTGCAGTCTCCGCAATCTTGTCTTTTTCAATCCAACCTGCTCTGAACGTTGAGGGTACAGAAACGATCCTTTTTGTCAGTTGATTCAGAAATACCTCCGGTGAAAGTGGAATATGCAGCGTCAGACTTTGATACGTATCAGTATGAAAGACATCAGGATCTATGTGCCAGTGATGGATTGGCTTAGCCTTTCTGATAAAAGCTTTTATCTTCTTAGAGATGACCGGACCTCCGAATGTAATGAGCAGGTCGGGCGAAAATGAAGCCTCCTCTGTTGAAGCGATGGCAGATAAAACCCGGTCAATACAATTGATGACTGGTTGTGCTTTTAAATTAGAAGTAGTTTCTGTGAGTACAATTACAGATTCGTCCTGCAGCAGCGGTTTAAGTAATGCTGAAACCTTGTTATCCGGCGAAAGTCCTCCACAGATGATCATCTTTTTGTGGCTCGATGCCCAGCAATCAATCAGTGGTAATAGCTCTTCTTCGGAAAGTGCAGATGAAATCTTTAAGGTTGCCGATGGTTTAACCGAAAGCGCAGGAGCTTCTTCCAAACGATAGAGCGGTTCACGTAGTGGCACATTGATATGTACCGGTCCTTTTACATCACTCATTGCAATATCCAATGTCTCAGCTACCAATCGTTGAAGAAACCAGAAGTCGGCATCAGCCGAAGGCTCCTGAGGAAGCGTTATTGAGCGGCGGACATAATTCTCAAAAATATTGTGTTGTTTCAGTGCCTGTCCATCCGCCTGATCAATCCATTCTGCCGGACGGTCAGCTGTTATGGCAACCAATGGTATGCGTTGATAATAAGCCTCTGCCAATGCAGGCGCATAGTTTAAAGGCGCAGTGCCCGAAGTACAGATAATAGCGGTAAGCCGCCCCGTTTGTTGAGCCATCCCCAGCGCTACGAATGCAGCACTACGTTCATCAGGAACCACATAGCAGGTGAAATCTGCATCACGTGCAAATTCTATTACCAACGGAGCATTACGCGATCCGGGTGATATAATAATATCAGTCAACCCTTTGGCTTTGCAAAGGGCCACTAATAGGCGTACTCCTTTTTTATCTGTATGCATTTGGAATATTTCCTGCTAAGATGCTCAATTTATCGATAACATTCAACAAAGTGAGTGCTTTAAAGTTTGTTTCTTCCCATTCTTCTTTCGGATTCGAGGCTGCGGTTATTCCTCCACCTACAAATAGTGAGGCTTTCCCATCCAGCCATCGCATACAACGCAGATTGACATAAAGTTCTAATTCTTCATGATCAATAAGCCCGAGGTATCCTGCGTAATATTCCCGCGAATGAGGTTCTATGGATTGTATTGTTTGAAAAGCTTTTTCTCTGGGTAGTCCACACACTGCCGGAGTAGGGTGGAGCTCTTTAATCAGTTGTTTTATATCCGTATCGGACGTAATCTTAAATCGGATGTCTGTTTTCAAATGAACCAGATTTCCGGCTTGTACGGGTCGTGGACCATCACATTCAACATGGGCAATACCGGCATCGGCAAGCACATTAAGAATGAACCCGGTTACCAGCTGTTGTTCTTCGCGTTCTTTTTTGTTCCAGTTTTCTATGGCAGGAAGTTCTCCATTAAATGGACGGGTTGCTGCTATCGACGTAGTGTGGGCAGTATTATTTTTGATAGAGAGTAGCCTTTCTGGTGTTGCTCCCAGCCATGTAAAGATGCCAGGGATATGAACAAGAGAAACAAAGGCCGCAGGATATTTCGAACAGAGCTCATTAAAGAGTGCCGGAGCCAGCTCCTCAGATAGATCGTTCCGATCAATTCTTCTCGAAAGCACAACTTTATGCAGCTCCTCGCCCTGCATCATGGATGTCAGAAGCTTTATCCTGTCGCAATATGTCGACTCCTCGTCAGGCAGATCGATAGGTAGTGCTATAGATTGAATAAGATTTTTATAGGTTGCTGGTTCGGAAGGATCTATAGCTGCTGGATAAAAAGCTAGCTTAGGAGCAGATGCACTTTCCCGAAAAGGTGAAAAGACAAACGAACCCTGATCGGGAAGTTCGTCACTTGGGATGATCTTAATAGAAGCAGTAAACCCTTCGTGATTTGAAGCACCCGGTTTTCGCCATACTACGAAAGACCGGCGGTTCATAAAATGCGTCAGATCAAAAAGAGGGTCAATATTTATGGAATCCGTTATCATGTAGAAATTATACCTTCACAATCATGTTTGTAAGGCGACAAACACTCACAAGCTTATCTTGTTCATTTTTTATGGTAATTTCTATAACATGCGATTGCTTGCCACGATGGATTATTTTGGCGATGGCAAATACCATTCCTGATTTAACGCTTCTGATATGGTTTGCATTTATCTCCATTCCTTTGGCAGTGAGACCGGTGCCTTTCAGTAAAGCAACACTCAGGGCACTACCGACAGATTCAGCTAAAGCCAATGTCGCGCCCCCATGTAGAAGCTGCATAGGTTGCCATGTTGTATGATTTACCGGCATTGATGCACAAAGATAGTCTTCGCCGACCTCAGTATAGACAATATTAAGGTGCTCCATTAAGGTGTCAGGGCAGAGAGCGTTTAATTCATCAAGAGTCATCATGGGTATAGTACAGGCCAACTGCTTATTTAGCATTCAAATGTAAGTGTTTCCTACATTTTTCGTAGTAGCGCATTCCTTCGTCATTTACAATTCCACGGATGAAGTTGTCAAACATGGCATCAAAGAGCGTATTGAAAGAGTATTGATCCGAAGGAAAGAAATCGGGGTTATGGATATCAATTAACCGACTAATGTATAATCGTGCTAAAAGTTCAACACTAATATCATTTCGATAGATTCCCTGACTAATTCCTTTGAAAATATTTATTTTGATTTTTTCAAAGATAAAATTAATTCGTGCTTCAATATGGTGTTGATAAATTTTTGGGTAGGTCGTTTTCAGACTAAAGGTTAAAGAGGGCGTGACATCTTTAAACCGATCGCTGACTTCACGTCCTACAGTCAACAAAATGTCGATGGCATTAACTCCTTCAAAGTCGTACGTCTCGAAGATATCCTGAAAGCTTTGGCGTTCAAAAGAAAGAATCTTTTCAACCAAGTCGCAATCCGTTGCAAATAATTGCGTTAGTTGTTCAACGGGAACCTCCATTTTCTCTGAAACTTCCGAAATAGAATAATTCAAAAGTTTATGAGAGTAGGCCAATTCTCTAATACCTTCCAGTGTCTTACGGAGATCGTCGTTCATTGATTCGAATTTAATTGGAATAATTTCGCAAAGCGTGCAAAGTTAGCAAACTTTATAGAAAAGCAATGAAACGTAGTGCAAAAAGCTTTACATATTTGCATATAACTAAGTGATAAATCAATTATATAAAAATGGTTAAATCTAAATAGTCCATAAAAATCAGACGCTAATGAACTAGAAATCAATAATTAGAAAAAATACCATAAAAAATATTCTATAAATAGACTATTTAAAACCGTATATGAATTGAGTGAAAACATGTTTAAGAATATTTAAGATTTTATAGACCACTGAGCGCACAGATTACTAAAGATCTAATTTTTTCAAAAGACAGGAGTGATAATTAATATCATTATAAAAATCAAATAGTCTTCCTTGTTCAATTTATCAAGGATCCAGACGATAAGGAAAAAATAGCAGGACTAAAATTCTAATACTCCCGGAATACTGGGGAATATACCTAGGGGATATTACCACAGTTATCCTCTGGGTATCTCTATCTATTTGTTTCGAATGTGAAGAATTTTATCGGAAGAACGGTATTACTTTCTAAAGGAAATATAGTGACCAAAGGATAATAAAGAAAATAAGATTTAGCGATGAAAGGAATAAAAGATACCGTCACTTCGTGTTCGTTCCGTGTCTACGCCAGGTACGCCAGAGATACATTATATTTCCAAGACCCCCATTGTACCTCTTGCATAGTTGCGTTGAAGCTATGCTGAACACATTGTGATATTATCTTATGTAGAAATGATCGGTAAGTGTTCAGTTCTTCTTCCCTAAATAATCAAAGGGACTCTTCGCTTTTAAAATTCTTTATTATCAGTCCACTAAGAGGTTATAGGTTTCAGAAGGCTTAAAATCAAGCCAATAATATAAGCTCTGGTGTAAGGGATTAGAAATAACCTGTTTAAATTACAAAAGCCCACTATCATCAATAATAGTGGGCTTTTTCAATGATTGTGTTTTATTTAAAAGGTAAGCTTAAAATCGATTTTACTTGAAACCGGTAATTTCTTAGTTCGTATCGTGACAACACCGGTCCGGTCGGTCTGATCAAAATACCAACCTTCAGTAGCTGTTGCAAATTTCTCTTTCGACTTGCTACCCTTTACTGCTTCTGCATTGATCAGGATGCGATGGGGTTTCTTTGCAACATGAATCTGCAATAGATAAACCCGTTCCTGGAGTTTTCCTTTATACTCACCTTTGCTTGGGTTGATCGTAAACTGTACAGGTTGAATGCCATCACCATCTCCGGTGCATTCAAAAAGTTGTTTTGCAAAGGCTCCTTTTCTATGTTCACGGGTTAATCCATCATCTTCATACAATGTAAAGTTGCTTTGTCCTGCAGGATAGATGTCCAACGTCAGGGTGTCAGCAGCGCGTTCTGCATCAAACATCATCTGTGGATAGAGCGGCAAAATGGCACCTCCTCTTACAAACAATGGTAGCTTATCGAGCGGCGCAGGATAATTGTTGAGGGTTTTACCACCATTGATGACTTCGCCACTCCAATAGTCGAACCATTTTCCTTCCGGCAAATAGATGCCATCACGTTTTCCTTCCGATTTATAGACGGGAGCTACGAGCAACGATTTTCCCAACATGTATTGATATTTGGTTTTTTCCTCTCCCCATGTCAGCGTGTCTTTTGGAAACTCAAGCAGCAAAGCTCTCACGGCAGGTACGCCTGTTTCGTAGGCCTCATTGCAAAGGGTGTACATATAAGGTGTGAAACGTTGTTTCAACATCAGGTATTTACGATTGATTGATGTGAAAGGCTCGCCAAATAACCAGGGCTGCTTATCGGTTGTATTATATTTTTTGTTTGATGCCCAACCACTCATGGTCATGAAGACAGGGGTAAAGCATTTCCACTGAAGATCGCGGACATAGGTTGAATCGCTTCCTCCAAAGATGCCATCTACGTCGCCGGTAGCACAGTTCTGTGCGGATAAACCCGACCCGACCACCGTTGGGATATGCCATTTGATGTAGTTCCAGCTTCCACTCTGGTCGCCAGTCCATAGCACCGAATGTCGGTGACTGCCGGCCCATCCGCAAACCGACCATACGAAACCACGTCCATCGCTATTGTTTTCGATGCCTTCGTAGGCTGATTTAACACCGTCGATGGCAAACTTGTATCCCGGACCTACCCAGGCAACATCAAGTTTACAAAGACGGGTACCGTATTCTCCTACTTCGCGGGCAATCTTCTCAACGCCGCTTTCTGTCCAGAGCCCTGTATAGAAGCCACGTTTGTGAAGTTCTTTCACTACCGAGTCGAGTTTGGTGTATCCACAGCCATAACCGTCGTTTGGAAGAATCCAACCTCTGGGCATGTTGTTTTTAATGTAGTTGTCGGCAATCAGCTTAATCACATCAGGTGTTGTTCCTGTTGTGCCGGTTGAGTTGCTGCTCGAAGGTTTCGCTCCACGGTTATAGCAGTTGGCGTCGCCCATGCTTAAGGCCCAACGTGGCATCAAAAATGGTTTTCCGGTGATGTCGGTGTAGCTTCCTAAGATATCCTGAAGGGTGTTTCCAACAAAATAATAGCAGTCGAAGCGTGCTTCGGTATGACTTAACGAAACCGTTTGCTGGAAATCATATTCTCCGGGCGAGTATGTGTTTCTGAGTGCTCCGTATCCCTTGTTGCTCATAAAGAATGGCGCAGGATTTGGATTTCCACCATCTTCCCAGTTGTAGTCGATGTTCATTTTGATCTTCTTTCCACGATGCGAGAAGCGACCATTCTGTTGTCCTCCACCATAGAAATATTCATCCTCGCCACGTTTAACATATTGAACCGTCTGTTCGCCATAGGTCATGCCTTTGGTCTCTTCCCAGATCAACGTGCTGTTGTCGGCCTTGTATAATGCAAAACGAAGTGGTGATTTGAAGGCACGGAGCGCAAGTTTAGGTGTGCTCATCAGATAATAACTTCCTTCATCTGTCCATTTCAGCGATACCGGTTTCATCGGAGCATTGGTGACGATATCGTTCCCGGCCGGATTGGTAAACTCGCCATCATAAGCCATCCACATTCTGAAGATATCATCGCGATAAAAGATCACTTTAAGTTGTGCGTTGTGGCAAGAAAATAATACTTCATTATCTCCTTTTGTAACGTTGGTTACTTCACCCAGCGAGTAGGCCTGTGAGTAGAGTGCACGATTTAATGTGTCGTTCGAAGTTCTTTTGTCTCCCGGTAATGCGGTATAAAACTTTACTTTGTGAATGCCGATGTCGGTCAGGTCCATGGCAGGAAAGTTCACTTTCAGTGTGTCGATTACTTTGAAAGGCTTTTGTGCTGAAGCATCTACCGAAACTTTTACCGGCTCGCGTTTGTCTATTTTGAGGTAACAGTCAAATTTCTGCTTTACATCTTCAGCTCCAAGGTTGATGATTGAACACGAAAAAACATCTTGTTTTGTGAAATTATTGCCATTCGATTTATGCGAAGTGATATCGAAGGCTGTAACATCTGCTTCCAATGATTCCTGGAGTTCAATATCATCTACCATCCAATACCATGCATACATCCCTCTCCAGCTAAAACGAAGATAGACCGTCTTCTTTCCAGCGGCATATTTTGTGATGTTTAACTCAACATTCATTGGGTTTGTGCATTCACCTTCTGACTCAATGCCATTTCTGACATCGTATTCTTTCCATGTGGTT
>JAHEYR010000287.1 GCA_023251485.1 Bacteroidales bacterium | reverse complement strand
CTTGTCAAGGTAGCGATCAAGAGGGATTTACAGTTCAATAGATTGGTTCGTTCTCTTTTGTTGCTTGTTCCCTTTGGCAATTTTTTGAATAAGGTTTTTATCCCAAAGCGTGAGTGTTTGATGTTTGGAGGGAAGAAAGCCGAATTTGCGATGTTGCCTCTTTCAGATAAATACGAAGATCTTATACATGCCCACAACTCTTTAATCCAACAACACACCTACCTTATACCAATGCGCGTGTAAACACCTAATGTAACACCGTCTTGGCATTGAGATCCGGCCTTATCTCCAAAGATCATTCAACCTGATTTCTTCTAATCACATCCAGAATGATTGGGTCATAAACTTCATTCATATCTTCTTCCATTTTTATTTTTTTTTGGGCAGCTACCTCTCCAACCCACCGTGCATAGCGTGGTAGCTTTTCTTCATAGAGAAAATCCAGATCTCTTGCCCAATAGTGGTGAAGCCGAATTCTTGTATGACAAGCATCTCTTACCACACTTTTTTTTAACCTCTTCTTATCTGCATTCACATGATAATAATCCTCAATATACACACAGGTGTGGGGAAAAAATGATGTTTCTTCATCAACCCTTTCCGGTCTCACAATGGACTTATTAATATTGTTTAAATGATATGTCAGGGCAGATCTCGATAATAACTTGTGAGTCATCCAAGTATTTTTAGGGATTCTTTTTATACCGGAAGATCCATAAAAAACCCAACTCAGACAAACACCGCCAAAATCATCAAAATCATCTAGAAAAGCTTTAAGGTTATGATCTTGAATCGGTACAATGAACTCATCCGTATCAATAATTGCCAACCATTTACTCTCCCCTTTTGCACGTTTCAACGCAGCCACATATGCATCTCTTTGTACACACCACCACTCTTTATCTGTTTTGTAAGTCCTTTCGCAATAGACATATTCTACAATTCCTTTTTTTATGTATGGCTCAAGAACCTTATATGAATTATCATCACTCATATTGTCGTACATATAGAAATGTTCAACTCCAATTAGCCTATGATAATCAATCCATTCTTTCAAAAAGCGCTCTTCATTTTGAAAAATACAACAAGCAGATGCAAAATATTCATAGGCAGAAAGAGTAATAAAATTCAAAAAACAACAGCCGAGTAACATCAATATTTTCATCGCTACCTCTTTTATCTAAATATTTAATAATATCCTGAGTAAGGTATTATTTTAAACAGGATAGCCAAGATCGGGCGTCAGGATGGAAAATAGCTTGCGTAAGGTGTGTAGATGACAAATTTTCTGAAAACTTAATTTCAATTAAGAAAAAAGGGTATGTATGTTTAAGTTTAATGCAATCATGATCTGTTTTTTAATATTAACAGTAGGTGCAACATATGCTGAAGATAGTATCGAATACTCCATTATTACTACCCTGAGCGTAGGAAAGAACCCTCGCACCCTTTTAATCACCCCTAATGGAGCTATGGCTTATGTTTTAACTGATGATGGGGAAAGTTTAACACCAATCGATCTTAGAAAACAGGTTGTAAAGCCCTCTATCCGTTTAGGTAAGCAAGTTGAGGCGATTCGTATATCTCATTCAGGCAAGGTTATTTATAATCTCCTTGCTAGCTTCAGTATTGGGATTACTCCAATGGATCTTGCTAGCTATAAAAAACTATCTACCATATTCATCGATCAGGACTATCCTCGTGGCTTTGCTGATTCTCCTGACGGAAAAGAGATTTACGTACTTGATCAAAACATAAATGATCCCCATGAAGAATCAACATGGTATGGATATCTAACACCATATGATGTAGTGACTCATGAGCGTGGTCCTAAGATTACTTTAGATTCCTATCCTGTATCCATGGCCATAGCTTCTTTCGATTGTAGACCATTTGCTTATGTACTTCATATTCATGGTAAAGTAATTCCTGTCGATCTTAAAGCTCGTAAAGTCCATTCCCCTTTTAATGTAGGAGACTATACTAAGGAAATTGAAATTACATCTGACAACACTTGGGCCTATGTACTGACTGATGAGTCAAATAATTTGATACCGATTAAACTTTCTACTCGAAAAATTTTTCCAGGTATTTCTGTAGGGGAAGGGGCGAAACACTTTGCTATTGCGTTTGATGGGAAAAGAGCTTTTGTTGCAAATTTTGATGCCAAGACAATAACACCAGTTGACTTGATAAACCGCAAGGCTCTACCACCGATTTATCTAGATAAAAAGCCATCGTGGTTGGCTATCACACCAGATGATAAAATATTATGCGTTGTACATTCTGAAACCAACGAGGTGACTTTAATAGACCTAATGCCTAATTAACTGCATTTTATAGGCCAAAGACTTCAAAGACATTAACGACGCCAATGCTTAAAGTCCCCCTCCTGTGGTGATGACCTCTGATTTGCTACAGATTTCTCTCCAAATCGGGCTGCATTTTTTCATTCCTGTGAGGTAGATTCCGAAAGTGTATAAATCTTGACTGTATCATCACCATAGTTTGTAACAGCTAAGAACTTACCATCAGGTGAAATGCTAAGTCCGTGGGGAAATGATAATTGAGCTTCGGGGTTTTGTAACAAGATTCTACTTTCTCCTATCTGTCCGGTCATGGGATCAAAAGCATGGGCAGTAACTGTATCGTTGCCGTGGTTTGTCACCAAAATGGAAGATCCATCTGGAGAAAAGCAAACATCTTCCGGAACATTTAACAACTCTGAGGTCCCTATGACACAGACAGGTTTCGGATCGATCTTCCCCTTGATGCGATCAAATTGATAAACGGCAAGAGCTCCACTCAAACGATTTGGAGCACGTGAATTGTTTATTGCATGACAAACTACAACGAATCGATCGTTTTCAGAGAAATCGATACCTTTGGGGTGAAGTGGAAATAGATCTGTGTCCATATCCTGAGAAAGGGTAATATAAATTTCATCTTCATTTTTTATAATGCGAAACAACATGATCTTTCCTGGAT
>JAHEYR010000286.1 GCA_023251485.1 Bacteroidales bacterium | reverse complement strand
CTGCGAGGCAAACCCCATGGAGTAGTCGTTATGGATATCCAGATTGAGCAATGTATGATAGGTATTCGGAATTTCGAGACGGAGGAAATGTTGTCGCGAACGGGTAATCTCTCTGTTCAATATATCCGACAACCGATTTACCTCTTTTTTTAATAGCTCGGGGTTGTCGTTTGAAGCATACGATGCATGAATACCTACATCGGCATAGTCGGACAATAGCTTAATCAAATCGCGAAAAGGTCTGTTTTGATAAGGGATATTTTTATCATATGGACCATAATCGGCCATCAGGATAAAATAAAGTGGTCGAAAATTATATTTCTTTTGAATAGTCAACTGATATTCAAACGAGTCGAATGGATCTTCTTCAAGCCTGAAAAGCACATTCAGTCGTTTCTTCAGATCATCCTTGTTCATATTATACAAGCTATTGACTAATCCTGCCAGAATCCGTACTAATCCTTTATTCCGGATAGCATAAGCCGAGTCGATATCAATAGAGGGAATCATCGAAAATCTTCTTTTTCGTATTTTCAGCGTGGGAAAATGCTGCTGCAACAACACGCCGATCTGTTTTGCCCAACAGTTTACAACCGGCTTCTGGAGGATCTCAAACCGATAAGCGAGACTCTCTGTTGCCGGAAACCTACCATGAACATCACTGATAAAGGGAAGATGCTCCTCATACCTGCTCAACATATAAAAAGAGGCGGCAAAGGGATCGAATGGAAAAACGGATTGAGTATGCTGAACCGGAAAGAAAGCTGTACATCCATCAAAAGAGACAGTTTCGAGGTGCACCTTCTTGATACCAGTTGCCAATAAAAAAGAAGATTGTTGAAAGAAAAGCTCGTCAGAGATAGGTGTCTTTCCATAAGACATTTTAGGCCCGCCATATTCGATCCACTCATCCTTTTTAGTTGTCAACGTATATTCAACACCCAACATTCGTTCAAATAGGTGTTTGAATATATAGGTGATTCTACTGGTAATATGAGGGGTAAAAACAAATAACATAGCCGAAAAATCTTTTCTCTAAAGTACAAATAACTATACTGCATTTGACAAAAAAAGAGCGTTTAGATCATTTTTTCGTATCTTTGAAAAAAGAACTTCGTTTTAATAACTAGCTGATGGATAATTTTATTGTATCTGCACGCAAATATCGACCCGCTACATTTGAGTCGGTTGTTGGGCAGCGCTCTATTACAACTACACTGAAGAATGCAATCAGAACCAAGCAAATAGCGCAGGCTTTTCTCTTCTGCGGTCCGCGTGGAGTAGGGAAAACTACATGTGCCCGAATCCTTGCGAAGACCATCAATTGTGAAAACCTGACGGAGAGCTTTGAGGCCTGTAATGAATGTCCATCATGCAAGTCGTTTAATGAATCAACTTCTTTCAACGTCCACGAATTAGATGCGGCGTCGAACAACTCGGTCGAAGATATCCGCAGCCTGGTCGAACAGGTGAGGATTCCGCCACAATCGGCCCGCTACAAAGTCTATATCATTGATGAGGTGCACATGCTTTCCAGTGCTGCCTTTAATGCATTTCTAAAGACGTTGGAAGAGCCCCCTGCATATGCTAAATTCATATTAGCGACTACTGAAAAACACAAGATACTTCCGACCATCTTATCGCGTTGTCAGATTTATGACTTCAGAAGAATAAATCTGGATGATATTGCGGATCATTTGGCTTATGTAGCCAATAGCGAGCAGATCTCATTCGAACCTGAGGCATTACATGTCATTGCACAGAAAGCTGATGGAGGATTACGCGATGCGTTATCTATGTTTGATCAATTGGTCAACTCAACAGGGCATGAACTAACCTATAAAAAGGTAATAGAGAATCTGAACGTACTGGACTTTGAGTTTTACTTTAAGATAACCGATGCATTGGTCAAAGGTGATGTGGCAACTGCGTTTCTGATTCTGAACGAGGTATTAGAAAATGGATTCGACGGACAGCATTTCTTAACCGGGCTTTCTTCACATCTCAGAAACATTTTGGTTTGCAAAGATGCAGCTACAGTGAAATTACTCGAAGTAAGTCAGGCCTTACGGAATCGTTTTTTAGAACAGTGTGGGATTTGTTCAATCATGTTCATTGCTCAAGCGCTCGACATTGCGAATAAATGCGATTTAAGTTATCGTACCAGCAGTAATAAAAGGCTACACATTGAGATTGCATTACTGCAAATGACAAGACTGAACGGGCAGGGGAATACTCAAAACCTACCCGGCACTCCACCACAGCAGCAGCCTACCGGAACAGCTATGCCTACGCAACCACAACAGGTAATACCACCACAACAACCGGTTGCTTCAAATCGTCCGGTTTCACCACCTACTCCTGCTCCATCGCAAAGTAGCATTCAGCAGTCCCCGGCCACAAACAATCAGCAACCAAACAGATCGGGCACAATCCCTCAAACAACGTCCATCAAGATAAACGGAGGAACACCAGCTTCAACCGGAATAAAAACCGGTAATAATATGGCGATTCCCAGTTCAGGAGTATCTATTAAACCGAGTACTTCGCAAGCGGCCCCCCTGCCAAAAGAGGAACCCGAAACGGAGGATGAGCCGGAGGGTGAATTTAACGAACCTATCATAGAATTCAATCATACAACACATTCATTTACACAAATTGATCTGGAGAAAGCGTGGGAAAAGCTCCAACAAAAGTTCGACACACTATTCTCACTAGCTATCCGCAAGCCCAAACTCGCCAATGATTTTAAGATCATCTATCCGATCAGTAGTCAGCTGGAAGAAAACGAGATTTTGCAGAACCGTTACGATATCGTTAACTTCTTAAAAAAAGAGCTCGACAACCATCAGATTGAATTGATAACAGAACTCACGCAAGAGGGGCCTATTGAACGTAAGGCTTTTACGGATAAAGATAAATTTGAAAAGATGGCCGAAAAGAATCCGCTATTGTATAAGTTTCGTGAAAAATTAGACCTGTAAATTCCCTATTAACCATCGAATCTGG
>JAHEYR010000285.1:1296-3017 GCA_023251485.1 Bacteroidales bacterium | reverse complement strand
TGATACTCTTTTTCTTTCTCATTGATTCACCATGTAATTCGATGCGGTGAGCCTGATGGATAAGGCGGTCTAATACCGCGTCAGCAATGGTTTTTTCACCAATAATATCATACCATCCCTGTGCAGGTATTTGTGAGGTAACAATGATGGAACCTTTATTGTGCCGGTCTTCGATGATTTCCAATAGTGTTATCCTATTCTGACTATCGAGTGCCTGGAGTCCAAAATCATCGAGTATAATACATCCTGCCTATCGATTTTCACGATCTCCTTCAAGTATGAGCCATCGGCTTTTGCCATTTTTAACTTGGGAAACAACTTCGATGTATTGAAGTAATTTACCCGGTAGTTCTGGATACATGCCTGATAACCCAATGCCGTTGACAAGTAACTTTTACCCACGCCAGTACTTCCTGTGATTAAAACATTCTCATTCTTCTCTACGAACTCACACTCTCCAAGTCGTAAAATGAGGTTGCGTTCCAGGTTTCGTGATTGATCAAAAGTGATGCTTTCGATGCTGGATTTGTAATGGAACTTGGCATTTCTAATTAATCTCTCTATTTTTCGGTTGTGGCGCTCATCCCATTCGGCATCAATAATCATGGATACAAACTGATCAATGGTTTAATGATCAGTTTTTCCGGTTTAAACAGCAGTTTTAAATGCACCATGCATTCCGGAGAGCTTCATTTGTCTCATTTTCGTTAACGTTGATTCATTCATAATAATTTGATTTTAAGTTTATTTGTAATAATTCCGTCCTCGTATGTTGTTGTTTTCAGGCATTTTCGCATCTCCGGTGGTCTCATCTCTGATCATATCCAGATTATTGCCAAGTATCTTTTGTATGGCTTTAAAACTGTAGGATCCAAAGTCAAGAGCACTTTTGCAGGCACTAATCAGTCGTTGTTTGCCAACCTTTTTCTCAAACGAAAGTATATAAGGAGAGTTGTTTTTTCTAACTTACTTAATGGATTGTGCTAATACATATAAGTTCCAGTTGAATAAATTTATTGAGAATAGTTAATGATTTACCAAACTGATTTTTACTGATATTGAAACTTATCCTTCCCAATCTCAACCAAAAAGCGGCTGGGATACGACATAAATCCGCTATAAGTTGACACATAAGACGGCATAGTGATAGTCAAATCTTCTTTTGCACGGCTGCAAGCCACATAAAACAGTCTACGCTCCTCCTCCATCTCTTCCAGGTTTTTAATGGCCCTAATCGACGGAATCATACCATCCAGCGCATGAGGAATGAATATCGAGTACCATTCTAATCCCTTTGCTGAATGAATGGTTGAAACGGTTAGCGGTTTATCCTCCCCCTCATCAATCAACGGTGTTGTTTTGTTTCCAAATCGTTTCGAAGGTGGATCGAGTGCAAAGTCGGTTAAAAACTTGGTAAGAGAATCGTATTGTCCGGCAAGGGTAACCAAAACACCAATATCGAGTAGCCGGATCTGATAATCTGGTTCTGCTGCCATCAGGATGGGTGTATAGTACTTTTTGATGATCTCTAATTTATGCGCCAAAGTGATGCCGGTGTCGCTGGCGGCTTTTAACATTTCCACCAGGCTGCGCAATCCCTCAGCAAATTTGGTTTTCTCAAACGAATCAATATTCAATCCTTTTTCAGCTATAATTTTCTCAATGATCTTACGGGCAGAAACTATACCCACTCCCGGGATGTATTTTAATATTCGATGCCA
>JAHEYR010000285.1:0-1286 GCA_023251485.1 Bacteroidales bacterium | reverse complement strand
GAATGATACGCAGGTATGAGATGATATCTTTAACATGTTTGCGTTCATTAAAAGCAAGTCCACCGATAGCAATATAAGGAATGCCTCGCTTGTTTAATTCCAGTTCAATAAATCGGGCATGCCAGAAAGCCCTGACCAAAATCGCTACCTGGTTTAAGGCAATTCCCTTTTCGCGGTACTCCAGAATTTTTGAAACAATGTATTCGGCTTCAGTCTGCTGGTCGTAAAACTTCTTTACAAACGGCAGTGCATCTTTCTTGATACTGGAAAAGAGTCGTTTTTTATACCCAATTTTAGCACTTCAGATAATGTCGATGGTAAAGTCGAGTATTTTCTGGTTGCTTCGGTAGTTTTCCTCAATCTTGATCACCTTGCAGTCGGGATATTTCTGCGGAAATCGAAGGATGTTTTCGTAGTTCGCTCCCCTGAATGAATAGATACTCTGGGCATCGTCGCCAACGATCAAAATGTTTCGGTGGGTTTCCGACAGGTATTCAACAATTTCCTTCTGAACCAAATTTGTGTCCTGGTATTCATCCACCATGATGTATTTGTATTCATCCTGAACCAACTTCCGGAACATGGCATTATCACGGAGAGAATCACGCAATACGTCCATTAAATCATCGTAATCAAAGATGTTGCATATTTTCTTATACTTGGCATATCCAAGTCTTATCATTTCCAGTTGATCCAGGTATTCGGTTAAACCTGTAAATTCATCCTCAATAACCTCTTTTATGGTGAGATTTCTGTTTCGGGCCGCAGAGATAATTTCCTGAATCCGGTGCTTCTTGGGGAACGCTTTTTCCTTGCTGATCAGTTTAAGTTCTGACTTCACCAGGTCTATGGTATCGGCAGAATCCTCGGAGTCGATGATCGTGAAATTGGCAGGTATGTTCAGTAAATTGGCATATTTGCGAAGTACATAATTTGAGAACGAGTGGAATGTTCCACCGAATACCTTTTGAACTCCATCATCTTTCAGTAATTCCTGAACCCTTGCTGTCATTTCGAAAGAAGCCTTCCGGGTAAATGTCAGAAGCAATATTTCCTGAGGCGAAATGCCGTTTTCAAGCATAAATGCGACCCGATGCACAATAACACGGGTTTTGCCACTTCCAGCCCCTGCAATGACTAATACAGGGCCATTAATTGAGGTTACAGCCTCTAGTTGAGCAGAGATTAATTCGAAGGCATAATTGATCTTATAGGCTTTAGTCAGTTGTATAGCGGTAGTGGTTGCCGGTCTGCTTTCAATGGATTGAATAATAGATTTTAATTCT
>JAHEYR010000284.1 GCA_023251485.1 Bacteroidales bacterium | reverse complement strand
TGCAAACATATATTCTAAATCGTTATGGAAATCTTAATCCACATACTGTTGCAGCCTGGCAGATATTAAAAACCACGGTTTATAATGGTAAGGTGATCAGAGATGGTGCAGAGTCTATCATTACCGGTCGTCCTACTTTCGACTCGGCAACGGTATGGACAAGGACAAAATTGAACTACCCGGCAAAGCAACTTCTTCCTGCATGGGACAATTTTATTCAGGCTGTCGATTCGTGTAAAAGCAGTGACGGTTTTCAATATGATTTAGTTGATGTAACGCGACAGGTATTAGCTAATTATGCCTTGCCATTGCAAAGGAAATGGGTTGATGCTTATCAACATAAAAACAAGGATGATTTCAAAAAGTATAGTGGTCAGTTTATTGAATTAATCGATGACCTTGACATGCTCCTTGCAACCCGCAAAGACTTTTTGTTGGGCCCCTGGATTTCTGATGCCGTTAAATGGGGAGAGAATGATGCGGAAAAAGCTTTATATGAAAGGAATGCCCGTAATCTTATCACATTATGGGGTGATGCAAATAGTCCTTTACACGAATATTCATGTCGTCAATGGAGTGGATTATTAAGTGATTTCTATAAACCAAGATGGCAGCAGTTCTTTCAGCAAATTGAATTGGCAATGGCTTCAGGTAACGCGTTGAATACGGCTGACTTTGAAAAGGAGATCAAAACATGGGAATGGCAATGGGTAAATACCCGGAGACAGTTTCCGATAACTACTAAGGGAAATCCTGTAGAGATATCAAAGATAATCTACGCTAAGTATCGTCCTGCCGTTCAATCTGTTTATTAATTAATGGTAAGGATTTGGTTATTGCATAAGGGTGAGTCAATAAAAGATTATTCAAAATGAAGAATGTCAGGCAACTAACGGTATTTAGGATTGCTACTTTTGTTTTTTTTATTGTGTTTATACTACTCGCCGCAGTGGTTAAAGCCCAATATTTTAAGAACGTAGATCCCTTGATAGGGGCAGAGGGCGAAGGTAATGTTTTCATCGGCCCTTCATATCCATATGGGATGATCAAACCGGGTCCTGATTGTTCTGTAAACTCAAATAGTGGGTATCTGCCCGATCAGTCAAAGCCAGTTTATGGATTTAGTCAGGTACATGTGAGTGGAACAGGAGGTGGACCAAAATATGGGAATATCTCCATCATGCCATTTGCAGGCGATTTCGAATCTATTAAACAAGAATCTTTACGCTCCAATGAGCAGGTGGAATTGGGCTATTATCATGTTTTGCTTCAGAAATGGAATATAAAAACAGAAATCACCACCTCACAAAAGGCTGCGTTCTATCAATTCAACTTTAATAACGATGGCCAAAAAGCGATTAAAATTGACCTGGGAGCCTATTTGGGCGAAACACCCATTCCTGATGGCAGAGAGGCTCAACAGTTTGTGGGGTCAGAAGTAGAAGTGACATCAGCTAATGAGGTGAAAGGTTACACACGGATCAGGGGTGGATGGAATAATGGAAGTGCTTACACCGTCTACTTTACAGCTGTATTCAATAAGCCTTTTGCTAAGTTCTCTACCTGGAAAAACAATCAGCTGTCTCCTTTACAGAAGATCCAGATAGATGAAGGACAAAAGACCGGTGCAATGCTTTTCTTCGACTCTAATAAGGGTGATACTATTCAAATGAAGATAGGTATCTCGTTTATCAGTTGCTTAAAAGCAAAGCAAAATATCGAAACGGAAATACCTCATTGGACTTTTGCAAAGACATTAAAAGACGTACAGTCAAAGTGGGAATCCTTATTGTCGAAAATAGAGATTGATAAAAGTGTAACGGGCGAACAACGGAAGATGTTTTATACAGCACTTTACCACACCATGCTGATGCCTGTAGACAGGACTGGCGAAAACCCTTTATGGGAAAACAACACCCCCTATTATGATGATTTCTATGCAATATGGGATACCTTCCGTTCTTCTAATCCATTGATCACATTGATTACTCCCTCGCGTGAGGTTGATATTGTGAATGCCCTCCTGCAGATCTATAAACACGAAGGCTATATGCCTGATGCAAGGAGCGGCAACTGCAATGGTCGCACTCAGGGCGGTTCTAATGCTGATGTCTTGATTGCCGATGCTTTTGTAAAAGAGTTGAAAGGAATCAATTATAACCTCGGGCTGGAGGCTATGTTAAAAGATGCATGCTTCCCTCCGGGGGGAAATGAAGAAAAAGAGGGGAGAGGTGGTCTGACAGATTATAACCGGTTGGGCTATGTCTCATCAAATTTCGTAAGAGCAGGAAATCGCACTTTAGAATATGCCTATAACGACTTTTGTCTGGCGCAAGTGGCCAAAGGAATAAACCGTAATGGAGAATACTGGCGCTTCTTAAAACAATCAAATAACTGGCAAAACCTTTGGCGCGACATTAATAATAATGGAACAACCGGTTTTATTATGCCTAAAGATCCTTCCGGGCGATGGATTGACAGCATCCAGTGCAATGAAAGTAATGGAAAAATAAATTTTATAAAATATACTCCCTTAGCGCAGGACTGGCCCATATGTGTTTGTTGGTGGTGTGGTTTTTTTTATGAGGCCAGTTCTTGGGAGTATTCTTTATCTGTTCCTCACGATGTGGCGATGGTTGTTAAGAAATCTGGAGGTAAAGAGGCTTTCCAAAACAGACTCAATACTTTATTCGACAGAGGATTCTATAATGTGGGGAACGAACCTTCGTTTCTAAGCCCTGATCTGTATCATTGGATTGGTCGTCCCGACCTGAGTAGCGATCATATCAGGCAGATTATCAATAAATATTATAATGGCACCCATGGCGGAATCCCCGGAAACGATGATTCAGGAGCTATGTCATCGTGGCTGGCATTTCATCTGATGGGCTTATATCCCAATGCCGGGCAGTCGTATTATCTGATCAATACTCCATTCTTTAAGCAGACTATCATCCATCAGGAGAACGGTAAGGATTTCACCATCGTTGCTAAGAATCTGTCGGATAAAAATATTTA
>JAHEYR010000098.1 GCA_023251485.1 Bacteroidales bacterium | reverse complement strand
GATGCCGGCACGTGGAATATCATAAATGTAATTATGACTGATGGTTATCTCTGAAGCCATACTCAGGTTAACACCTGCCGACTGCTTCTCGATCTGACCGATATCATGAATCAGGTTTTCTGTAATGGTGCAGAGGGCAGGATAATCAGGCGTTTTAGGACCAATCAACGTATCCATCTCTGATAACGGAACAAATAGCCGGTACTCAAAAGCAGGGGAGCGAACAGCATCTGGGCTTCCTACCAGGTTAACAGCCGTGGCTCCGGCATCGTGAATATGGTTCCCTTTAATGGTTACATTGCGATTGTAGTTGTTGATGAAGATAACATTGCCACCAAGATATTCGAAGTTACAGTTTTCAACAGTCACCTTCTCTGCACCTTCGATCAATATAGCACCCTGTCTGTAGATTGCCCAGTCGCTACGCAACAACTGCTCGCGGGTTTTCATAAAAGTACGCAGTGTGTGTTGAAAAGTGATTCCCTTGACCACAACATTTGCAACCGGCTGAGTACGCGATCCTTTGATAGTAAGGATATTTTCGAGTGAGGATACTTCAAATAGTGCCTTTACCAGTTCGATCCCGGCTCCAGGCTTATAATAGATGGTCGCATTCTCCTTATCGTAAAACCACTCTCCGGGAGCATTCAACTCTTCCATTACATTCTCAATAAAACCAAATTTGGGATGGTATCCATAGTTGTTTCGGTTTGCCTGATACCCTCCGGTGAGAGATGGTTTTCCATTAGCATCAACAGAGTCGATTACAAAATTGTAGCTTCCCCATAGTCCAGAATGCATCCGGTGGACATAAGCCCCCTGTGGATGTTTGTAGCTTTTAAGCCGTTCGGCACTTAAAATATCTTCTGCATAACCATGCCAGGGTAGAATGGAGGCATCATAATCAGGATAGCGAGCCAATATCTGAGGTTTTCCATTGATGAAAAACTGATCGAAATTTAAGTTCTTCTCAACTTTGGCTTTAAATATTCCATCTTTATAGGGCTCCCACTGCAACTTCAGTTGCTGGCCACCTGAAAGAACAACATTTTCGTTTTGATAAGCTGAAACAATAAGGGTTCCATTTTTTGAACCAGCTTCCTGATTTGTAATGTCTATGGATTGAGCCAAATAGTAAGTACCCTTTCTCAGTAATATCGAAACCGGCTGAAGCGGATGATCTTTTCGTATCTCAACAACCTTTGTTAAAGCCTTTTGAACAGTGGCAAAGGGTTGATCGAGCGTGCCCTTTGCATGATCATTTCCCGAAGGAGATACATAAAGCGTACTTCCTTTTTGCGCAAAAAGAAGCGATGGGAATAAAATTGCCACTAAGACCAATAATCGTAAAGTCATATTTGAGCTCTTTAATGTGATGCCTCGTATAAAATTAGTGCTTTATTTAACGATCAACTCATCAAAGAAGATCCATGCTGCTTCGCCTTTGCTGAGATGCCATTCAGGAAGAAGTCCCGGGTTCTTGGCCGTCACTTTGATATAGCGAGCTTTCTCGGGATCTTTTAGCTTTATGCCAAACTTTTTCTGAATAAGACTCAATGTATTGAGAGGGAGATCGTTCTGCACAGTGCCAATGCCTTTAAACTCCTTTCCATCATTGGATACTTCAAAGAAAACGCCATAAGGGAACAAAATCCAGGAACTGGCTTTACTAACCATATCGAGGCTGACTTCGGTAAACGATTTCTCTTCACCCATATCAACGATAGCAATCATGTCGTTGTATGTAAGCGCCTGCCAGTAACCATCGCCAAAATTAGAGGTTCCCATAATCCCATCACAGAGATTGTTTTTGCTATTGCCTGGATAGTTTTTGTTAAGCGGATTGACCATTGTTACCTCAGCACCCAATGCTTTATGTGCGACAAAGTGACGATCTGTTTGCGTTCCATTCGGATAATTATTCAGGAAAGACTGGAGGCGGAAATGAGCAGATCCTTTAAATCTGATTTCATTATTTACCACTTTCATTGAAGCCAAAACCGGTTCGGTTCCATCTAACGTATAATGATATTCAAAGCCTTTGCTGATCTCTTTTACTTTGACCACAAATTCAGTAATTGCCTTGTCATAATCACAGTTAACCGTGTAAACCGGGCCTTCAGGACCATATTTTATTCCCATTTTCTGAAGGCGGGCATATTCGGTTTGAACACGTGCATTGAAATCAGTGTATGACTGACGAGTTTTGCCATTCCAGAGACATTCGGACATAGCCAGGATCCGTGGGAACATTTGAAAATCAATCCGGTCGCCATTCAAAACATTTTCGGTCCATAAGTCACACTCTCCACCCAGGATATGTTTCTGTAATTCAGCGGGGAACTCATCCGGCATCGGGTAAAAGGTATAAACCTTTTCCAGTGTAAGTTGCTCGGGAGACGTATTCAAATAGGTATGACTTGTTGGTGACATAATTACGTCGTGGCCAGTCTGTGCAGCTTCTTTAGCATATTTCCAATCGCGCCAGAGTTGTACCGTTGCGTTAGGGGCAATGCCCCCTTCCAGAATTTCATCCCATCCGGTTAAGCGACGGCCTCTTGAGTTCAGGAATTTCTCGATACGATTCACGAAATAGCTTTGTAACTGGGCCTCATCTTTCAACCCTTCATCCTTGATTCGTTTTTGACAGTCAGGACATTTGCTCCAACGCGTCTTGGGGCATTCGTCACCACCTATATGGATAAACGTTGAGGGAAACAGATCGAGCACTTCGGTCAATACATTTTCCATGAAGGTGAATGTTGACTCCTTACCTGCGCAATAGACATCTTCGAAAACACCCCATCCTGTCGGAACGGTAAAAGGGCCCCCGGTACAAGATAATTCGGGATAGGCCGTCAAGGCAGCCATACTGTGACCCGGCATCTCAATCTCAGGAACGATGGTAATTCCGCGACTTTGGGCATAAGCAACGATTTCGCGAATCTCTTCTTGCTTATAGAAACCACCATATTTTGAACCATTTGCTTCTGTGCGCCAGGCACCTACTTCAGTAAGTTTTGGATATTTTTTTATCTCAATCCGCCAACCCTGATCATCTGTGAGATGCCAATGCAGTTCGGTGAATTTATAGAACGATAGCAGATCAATATAGCGTTTTACGACCTCCTTTGGAAAATAGTGACGGCCAACATCCAACATCATGCCTCTCCATGTGAACTCCGGTTTGTCCATAATCGTGAGTGAAGGAAGCGAAACCCGTTTCCCTTCAATCGGCAGAAGCTGTCGGATAGTAGAAATGGCCATAAAGAAACCATTTGCTTCGTTTGCATGAATGGTGACGTTGTCAGGTGTAATTTCCAAACGATAACCCTGAGGACCGAGGGTCTTTTCGTCCGACCATGCAAAGACAATTGAATTGGCAGTATTTGCCGAATTAGAGCCAATCTGAACAGCGATCTCAGTATTCAAGGTGGTAGATAGTACTTCGCATAGGAAATTAGCCATTACACTAGATTTCTGATCAGCTTTGATCGTTGTTTTACTATTTAAAACAAACTCTCCTCTTCCTAAATTCAATTCGGTAGGGGAGGGAATGAGGTTAAAAAACTTTACTTTTTTTTGTGCAAAGAGGCTTCCTGAAAGAATAAAAACCATCATCGCAAAGAGGATCAATCGTTTCATAGCATAGGGTTAAATTTCACAATAAATGTCACTTGTCCTTTTCCCTTTTGACAGGAAAAAATAAGATAATTAGTTATAGCAATGTTACTACTTCCCCCCGGATATGCTTGCTAAATTAACTTCGTCATTAAGATATTCATATTACAATCAGCTTACTTTTGGATTTTTCTTCAAGCGGTTTAGCTAAAGAATCCGGAAGCGTCATATATCTTATTTTCATGCGATTGCTGACGATGATAATCAGCAGCCATGGCCTTCATTAATGGATCAGCATGTTGTAAAAACATTTTATACGACTTACAAAAGTGATTATTTCCTGCATCGCGTTGATCTCTCACTCTGTCCTTTGTACATCCACCATAACAGAATGGTTTCCACTTGCACGAGATGCAGTCGTCAGGTAGTTTTGTCTTCAACATTCCAAACGATTTCATGTCTTCGGAATGAAGCATTTCGTTGAGCTTTTCGTGATGAATATTTCCCAGTTTTAGCTCAGGCCGAACAAAGAAATCACATGGAAAAACATCTCCGTTATGCTCTACAACCAGGTATACTCCGCACTCTCTTTTTAAAGGACATTCCGGTGCTTCCATACCCACATATCTGAAGAAAACAGACTCAATATGCCTTACAGAGGTAGTGTTTATTCCTTTGGCATAATCATCCATCCAGAGATCAAAAATCTGACATAAGAACTTACCATATTTTTCTCCGCTTACAGAGTATTTGGCTGCCATTTCAGGGTTCTCAGTATCGGTCTCAACAATGGGAATAAACTGCATAAAATTTAGCCCCATCGACTTATGAAAATCATAAATTTCTTTAGCAAAATCTGCTGAATAATCAGTAATCGTTGTCATGGCATTTACCTGAACTCCTTTTTGCACCAGCATCTTTGCATTTCGGGAAACCACGTCCCACGAGCCCTTGCCATTTGGTGTCTTCCGATAATGATCGTGAATATACTTAGGTCCATCTAAAGAGATACCCACTAAAAAATTGTATTCTTTTAAGAAATCGGCCCACTCATCGGTAAGCAAAAGGCCGTTGGTTTGAAGACCATTTCCTACCGTTTTTCCCTGTCCATATTTGATCTCAAATTCGATCGCTTTTTTAAAGAAAGGAAGTCCCATCAATGTGGGTTCTCCACCTTGCCAGGCAAGACTGACCTCATTCTCGGATTGACTCATCATCTGACGAATCATCATTTCGAGCGTCTCTTCGCTCATGCGATGTTTGCCGGGATCAAAAAGAGAGGCTTTGTCCAGATAGAAACAATATGTGCAGTTCAGATTACAATCCGGACCGGCAGGTTTAATCAATAGAGCATTCAGTTTCTTCATCTCGGACCGACCTCAATATTATTAGAATTCGATGCACAAAGCTAATGGTCCTGCATTAAATATTCAAGCACTAAAAAGTTATTTTTCACTGAATACCAATGAAGAAGGAAAGATGAGAAGGGAAGATGGGGATATTATTAATGAATTTAAAATATATTCAAAGTCGAGCCGCAGAAAGCTTGCAGCCTCAAACAGTTATTTGTTTCTATTTAATGATCTTAATAAAAAGAGTGGTAAATAATTAAAGCGTTATGCTCTTTTGTGAAGTAGCTTTTGAATATCATAAAAGCCAAAAGGAAGATCCGTCAATCCGGAATCCTTAAGATAATGAATCAAAACCAAATTATCGAACTGTGACAATTTATGTAAAACGGGTTCGTAAATTGGATCGTCACCAACCAGATAAACACGTTGATAGTTATCGAAGTTTTGTTCGATAAAGTGAGCCGCTTCCTGACAAACCCCAAAAGAAAGGATTCTGTTGAAAGAGACATTTCGAAGACTCGACGACCGCCCCTTTGAAGGCAAGATCAATGAATGGGAGAGCCACTCCTGCCAAAATGAAGACTCAAAAAAATAGACATCAGCATCACGCAGTCTATAATGATTGACAATATTATCAATCAATATCTGCAAGTCATACTTTTTATCCACATACAACTCTATATTGCTACTAATCAGTTGTTTTATAAAAAGCCCGTCGAGTACAATCAGATTTGAATTTGCCATAACAGTAAGGATTAGAATCCACACAAAACTTAACCATCTTCAACAGCCAGAAAATTCTGACAACATAGAACTATACAAATAAAATGATTTCACTTGCAAAATCCTATTAAAAAAACAAATATTATTTAAACTAAATATAAACAGGATTGTCGTTTTTCACTTTAACCATCCCATTGTTTTGGTTAATTTTCAAAAGTAACAATGCTTAAAGATAATGCATTTATTAATTGAAAACATCCCCTTTTTCAATTTCACATGTCACAAAACGAAATATTTTTTTTCCAATAAAGAATTAGAACATAAATATGCGTTCTATAAAACAAAAAAGGCTGGTAAAATACCAGCCCGGTCTTGAGGTTTCGAGCGGATTCGAACCGCTGTGGAAGGTTTTGCAGACCTCTGCCTAGCCACTCGGCCACGAAACCATTTAACGGTGCAAAGATAGGCAAATTTTTTAATCTAACAAATTTCTGAATCAGAAAGATTAGAGACGAGCTGGAGACAATCCGGGCACAGACATCCATCGTATTGATCTTCAATATGTTTTAATGCTTCAGGAGAGAGGCTCACTTCAAAGCACCAACATTTACCCGAAGCCCCGCAACCAAATTGCTTATTGCAACGAGCACATTTTTTTATCTCATTCGATTTATTCGGATGATCATTACAATTTCCCATATTTATTATTCATTTTCAAGCGTAACACTTACGCAATGCATCTTCCCACCTAATGGCGGATTTAACTTCGAAACCTTCACCTTTGAACGTTTAACTTCAGGATATGTTGAATGAAATGAATTTAAAATCCTTCGGGCCACATGTTCCAACAGATGTGAAGATTGTTCCATCTCAGCTTTTACCAATTGATACACCCTTTGATAATCAATAGTATCATGAAGATTATCAGATTGTTCGGCTACAGTGGTATCATATTCAAACCATAAACTCACTTCAAAGCGGGTACCAATGATGCGTTCTTCTTTAAAGCACCCATGATAAGAGTGAAATTCCATTCCTTCAACAGCAATCCACGACATAAATTTTCATCTTTAGGCTGCAAAATTACGAATATATGAGGCTGCTTCCCCTATTTAAGGCACTCTTTACACTCAATTGAGTAGAAAATATACAACCTTGTACATTTTTTTAAATATTCTGATGAGCGATTTTACATTTAGCCGTAACTTTGTGAGGTTAAATACCAAGCAATTTCAAATGGGAAGTCCGGAAGAAAAAAAAGAATCTATCGCATCAGAGGGCGATATTAAAACTACAAAAGCTGCCAATTTCATCAATAACCTTATTGAAGAAGATCTGGCTGCAGGTAAAAATGGGAAACGAGTTCACACCCGCTTTCCTCCGGAGCCAAATGGTTACCTGCACATTGGCCATGCAAAGTCTATATGTTTAAACTTTGGTCTTGCACAGCAATACAATGGGTTAACCAATCTTCGGTTCGACGATACCAATCCTACCAAAGAGGATGTTGAATATGTTGACAGCATCAAAGAAGATGTTCAATGGCTTGGTTTTAAATGGAATGACCAGGAACTTTATGCTTCTGATTATTTTGAACAACTTTTTGAATGGGCTGTCAAGATCATTCAAAGCGGAAATGCTTATGTTGACGATCAAACAGCAGAAGAGATTAGTCGGAATAGGGGTACCGTCACCAAACCGGGGATAGAAAGTCCATATCGAAACCGTTCGGTTGAAGAAAATCTCGACCTGTTTTATCGCATGCGTAAAGGTGAGTTTCCTGATGGTGCTAAAGTATTGAGAGCCAAAATTGATATGGCAGATAATAATATGCTGATGCGTGATCCGCTGATGTATCGGATTATCCATGCCGACCACCACCGTACCGGTGATAAATGGTGTATCTATCCGATGTATGACTATGCGCACGGACAATGCGATTACCTCGAAGGTATAACGCACTCCATTTGCACACTGGAATTCGAAATTCACCGTCCTTTATATAATTGGTTTCTCGACCAGATTGCTACCAGCGATTACCGTCCACGCCAAATTGAGTTTTCGCGTCTAAACCTCACCTATACCATGATGAGTAAACGTAAATTGCTCAAGCTGGTTGAGGACAAGTATGTAAGCGGCTGGGATGATCCCCGTATGCCAACCATTTCAGGTATCCGTCGTAGGGGATATACTCCCGAATCGATCCGCAACTTTGCAGAGATGATTGGAGTAGCAAAGAGAGATCAGCTCATCGACGTATCTCAACTTGAGTATTGCGTTCGCGAAGATCTGAACAAAAGAGCCAACCGAGTTATGGCAGTCCTCAATCCGTTAAAAGTAGTCATCACCAACTACCCTGATGACCAGGTAGACGAACTTGATGCCATTAATAATCCGGAAGACCCTAATGCAGGAAGTCGTAAGATTCAGTTCTCCAAGGTTCTGTATATTGAACGCGAAGACTTTATGGAGAATCCACCAAAGAAGTTCTTCCGATTGTTCCCCGGGGGAGAAGTCAGAATGCGCTATGCATATTTCGTACGTTGTAATGAAGTGATCAAGGATGAAGAGGGAAATATCGCTGAATTGCATTGTACCTACGATCCTGCATCCAGGGGAGGTAACTCACCGGACGGACGCAAGGTGAAAGGCACCATCCATTGGGTCTCAGCACAACATGCTATCGAAGCAGAAGTTCGCCTCTTCGATCGTTTGTTTGTGAAGGAAAATCCCGAAGACGTTGCTGAAGGGCAATCATTTATCGATAATCTAAATCCCGATTCGTTAATCGTATTGCCAAAGGCATATGTAGAGCCTAGTGTGGCTGATGCTAAACCATTGGACAGCTTCCAGTTCGAGCGATTGGGTTATTTCTGTGTGGATACCGACTCTGCGAAAGGTAAATTAGTGTTTAACCGCACCACTACCTTGAAAGATTCATGGTCTAAAATCGAAAAAGCAGGACAGTAATTGAGTTCTCACCGGGTGTTTACATCCATAAAATAACCAGATTATTTGTCAGAAAATAGCATAAACCAACTATCTGAATCTATTTGTTATGAATAATTTAGGTAGTTGGTTCTTTCATTTCACTTGATTTGATAGGGGCTACTTTGATTTTTTTTCCAATCCATAGACCTGTTTTTCAAAAAAAACTGTATTTTTGCATCTCCAATGTCTGATGGTGTAACTGGCAACACGTCTGATTCTGGATCAGAAGAGTCCAGGTTCGAGCCCTGGTCGGACAACAAGATTAAAACGAAAAGCCTCTGTAATTTCATGAATTACAGAGGCTTTGTTCATTTAGAAAATTTCATTTCCGATTCAGACCGAGATATTATCTATGATCTCTATCGTTACCGCGTCCACGATCATCTTTTCTATCAGAAGAACGACCATTATCTCTACGGTCATCTCTTACAACAGCAGAATGACCATTGTCTCTGTGATTATCTATAACAACCGGACGAGCATTGCCTCTGTGGTTATCTATAACGACTGGACGGCCATTGTCTCTGTGGTTATCTATAACAACCGGACGGCCATTGTCTCTGTGAATATTAGATTCAACTCTTCGGTCGTGTCCTCTTGATCTGTCAAAATAGTATTCACGTTCAGTGCCATGGTAACCGCGTGTATAGATTCTTCTAAAATCATCATGACGTGAGTAAGGAGCATCACCACGATAGTCTCTGAGAACTACTTTATAACCATTTCTCAAATTATAACCTCTGTAACGACTTGGTAGATAGGTTCTATGTACCCAGATTCCGCCCTCATTGTAAATAAACCTAGACATTTGAATATCGTAATAAGCTTCAATGTCGGGCAAGTAGTAATAACGAATTCCGGAATATCCTGAGAGACCCCATGAAGGATTTACGCCAACATTTAGAGAAACTTGTGCTTGAGATGTAGTTGTTGCTGTTATTAGAAACAGAACGATCCCAATACTGACTAATTTTAAAGTCTTCATCTTTAATTTATTTTGAGTTTATGACTGGATGAATCTTGCATGTAAGGATTCATCCATGTTTAAGTTTGACGAACATGCTCGCATTAAATTATTTAATTTTATTGTTGTTTCACTTATGCTATTCAACTTAACAGTTATTCGTTTAAGTAAAAGTGAGACCTATTCATCCTACCTTCTTGAATGGTTGGAACCTCTACTTGATTGGTCATTATGGCTACTATTAGAACCCGCATTCGACCGTTCACTTCTCTGAGAAACATTTCGTTGAGCAGATTCAGCATTTCTACTTTCACGCACATTGCCCATTCGATTATTATTCTCAGTTTGAACCGAACGATTAGAACTAAAATTATTCCGGCCCCCTTGATACATTACCGGTTGACTAGCTCTCCGATTATTGCTTTCATTTACTGTATTGAACCGATTTTGTTCTCTTGTATTCTGATATGCCATTGAATTGTGTAAAGCTCCATAATTTTCTGATCGGTTGTTCGAATAATTATTAACATTTCTGTTCATGTTGTTAACACGTTGAGAATAGTCTGATCGATAATTTTGTTGCATATTCCCGCTGTATCGATTATAATTATTGCGTGAGAAGTTAGACTGACGTGAATTATTGTAGCCATAATTGCTTCTACCAAACTGTGGCCTGTAGAGTGAGAATCGATCTCCCCGAATAGATTGACCCGGACGATTATTGTTATAGATATGCATTGGACTGATCATCCTTCCGTAGCGACGTTGAAAATCACCGCGTTCAGGTCCATAAACATAAGAGTAGTTGTAACGAGAATCGAAATGGTAATTAAAGAGTAGTCTGGAAATTCCGAAGAGTGCACTATACCTTAAACGATCTATAAAATAGTTGCCAATATCATAGCGCAACAAGTCTCTGTCTCTCACGAAACACCATCTATCCATAGGGAGATCATAATAATTGTCATATGAATCACCTATCCCCATTCCAGGAGCCAATGGTGCCCATCCGTAATATCCTGTTGATTGTCTCCAGGATACCCAAGCCGGTCCCCATACAGTATCAGGCACCCAAACATTTCCATATTGTGCGTCCCAATACCAACGTCCATAATGAAATGCTGCCCATCCCCAGGGAAAATCTGACGACCAGGTCCAGCCATAATCTGTAAATATCCAGTGACCATTTGTGACATAGGGTTTGAAGCCAGGATCTACATTTGGAACCCAAACAGATCCATATTCAGGACTCTCAACCCATGCTCCATATTGACTTAATTCATCGTGGAAGACCTGTAAGGATATAGTATCATTATTTTGGGCTGAAACTTTCTGTATTGAAACCAACGGAACGATGATCATTAAGATCATAAATGCTCCTATTTTAAGTGAAGTTTTCATGGTTTGCTTTTTTTAAAGTGGTGAAAAACTCAATACTTTTTAGAACGGTAATTTGTAATTCCAGTAAGAAGAGGTCC
>JAHEYR010000097.1 GCA_023251485.1 Bacteroidales bacterium | reverse complement strand
GGAACGGGTGTTGAGGCTTACCACATCAGCATGATGCCTGTTTTTGCAGAAGGCAGATATTATTTTTTGAATGATAGTTTTACTCCATTTGTCAATCTAAAAGGAGGATATGCATTTCCATTGGAAAACGGAAAAGATGACGCCCGGAATCTAAAACTTATTAGTCATGGCGGTATAATGGCCGGAGCCGAAGTAGGATTTCTGAAGAGTCTATCTGCAAAAACATCGTTTACTTTTAGTATCGGATATCGATACCAACATCTGAGACAAACCGGGACAATGAACCAATATTATTATCCATCCTATTCTGATGTAATGTTACCGTATAGTTCGAGTACCTATATGGGCGATAGAAAGATATCGACAGACTTTCACCGAATCGTTATTACCCTTGGAATCCGTTTTTGGTAAACATATTGCAATTTCGTCAAACCTTTAATCTAAACTTGTCAACCTTAAATAAACAACTAGTAGTTCTATCCTTACTATAAACAAGAAATGCGGCTTACGCCGCATTTCTTGTTTATGTAGTTTGCCTATGGCTGATTGCTAATAACCCCACATAGGTAATAAACCCATTTAAGATCAGCAACTCAAAGCCGAATGTATATCCTGAGAAAAGCACTTTAGAATTGGCGCTCAAGATGTAGCAGATAACAGGCGAACCTAATGCAATCAAAGGAACCCATTTATCATGTACCCCTCTTTTGGTAAACATCCCAAAAGAGAAAAGTCCTAATAATGGTCCATAAGTATATCCTGCAACTGTAAATAGTTTATCAATTACGGCTCTATCATTGATGGCTCTAAAGATCACGATCATAGCAAGCAATACCATTGCAAACGAGACATGGATGCTATATCTGATTCTCTTCTTTTGTCTTTCGGTCAGATGATCCTTTTTATCCAACCCAATAAAGTCGATCGAAACAGAAGTAGTCAACGATGTAAGGGCACCATCAGCACTGGGATAAGCTGCAGAAATCAGACCTATCATGAAAACCAGACCGGCAAGCGGCCCCAGATGGTTGATAGAAATAATAGGAAACAGATCATCAGTGCGTTCCGGTAGTGTTATTCCTTTGGAGCCTGCATACATATATAGGGCAGCTCCTAAAAACAGGAAGAGTAGATTTACAAAGATCAGCACGAAACTAAACGAAAACATATTCTTTTGGGCATCCTTCAGATTGCGACAGCTCAGATTCTTTTGCATCATCTCCTGATCTAATCCCGTCATCACAATAGCAATAAAGGCACCACTAAAGAACTGTTTTACAAAAAAGTCCTTGGCATGCCAGTCAAACTCTATCAGTTTTGAATATTTACTATTTGCAACCTGATCGACCAGTCCAGTAAACGACAGACCTAAGTCTTTACAAATCAAGTGAAGCGAAATAACAACAGCAGCCAACATAAAGGTTGTTTGCAAGGTATCGGTCCAAATGATGGTCTTAATTCCCCCTTTCATGGTGTAGAGCAAAATCAGTACAATGAAAATCCCTACTGTTGCGATGAAAGGAATGCCCCAGGCATCAAAAACGAATATCTGTAGCACATTCACCACCAAAAACATCCGAAATGATGCACCTACCGTTCGTGATATCAAAAAATAAAAGGCTCCTGTCTTGTATGACCAGAAGCCAAATCTTTTTTCAAGATATGAATAGATAGTGGTAAGATTTAGTCGATAATAGAGTGGCAATAAAACTGTTGCGATAACAGTATATCCCAACAGATAGCCGATAACAACACCAAAATATTTAAACCCGCTGGATCCAACTAACCCGGGTACCGACATAAAAGTCACCCCCGAGAGTGAAGCACCAATCATTCCATAAGCCACTACAGCCCATGGCGATCGTTTATTGCCATTAAAGAATGAAGCATTATCGGCCTTCCGAGTGGTAAGCCAGGTAACCCCGAACACAAGGATGGTATAACCTAAAAAGCTTAAAAAGATCAATAATGGCGTCATAAGAGAAGATTATTGAATAGTAGAGATGAAATCAGCAAATGCTTTTATACCATTATAACGATAATCAACCAATTCAGGATCCACTTCTTCAAACGTTCCATTTTCAGAAACCAGTGCTGTTATGATCCCCAGATTTCTACCAAATCCCATATCGCCCTTGGTATCGCCCAACATAATGGCTTTCGAAAAATCAATATCCGGATAATCCTTCTTTGCTAAAAGCCCCATACCCGGCAACGGTTTCCGTAAAGGGTCGTTATCCGTACTTAGAGATGGACAATGATAGACACGATCCACCCTTCCTCCTGCCTCTTCGATTGCTGTTAACATCTTATGATGCAAAATAGCCAGATCGATTTCAGTCATGAGTCCTTTTGCTATTCCCTGTTGGTTTGTAACGATGAAGATACGGCCAAAAAGCTGATTGAATAAACGAAAAGCATCAAGAACCCCTTCATGAAAAACAAACTGTTCCCAAACCACCACATAGTCGTTCGGAATCCGCTTATTGATCACACCATCCCTATCTATAAATAGCGTCCACGTGGTATCTATCTTTTTTAAATCTGTTTTAGTCATATTAGCACTGCAGAAAGCAATTTATTTAGGGAATACTGCGGCTTCAACCAGTTCGCAAAGGATATGACCAACCATGATATGTGATTCCTGAACCCTTGGCGTATCGGTTGAAGGCATATTTAAGAGATAAGTACATTTATCGCCCATGAGACCACCTGTTCTACCGGTCATTCCAACAACGATCATCCCTTTCTGCTTAGCGGCTTCAATTGCCCGGAGTATATTTCCCGAGTTTCCTGAAGTTGAAATAGCAACCAATATGTCGCCCTTTCTACCCATCGCGTTAATCATTCGGGCATACACTGCATCATATGAATAATCATTACCAACAGCTGTCACAAAAGATGAATTCACATGTAATGCTTCTGAATACAAAGGCGGTCTGTCATAATAAAAACGACCGGAAAATTCTGCAGCCAGATGTTGTGCATCAGCAGCCGAACCACCATTACCACAAAACAAAACCTTACCATCGTGTTTGAAACAATGGGTCATTTCATCTGCCACTAATTGTATTGTTTGAAGCAGCTTATCACTGCTAAGAATTGCATTTTTAACTTCTACAGAATCGCTAATAGCTTGTTTAATACGATTATTCATCTCTTTCCTCATTATTTATTTACATTCACTGATTAGGGTTTCGATCTCCTTCACAAAGACAGACCATGTAAACCGCTTCTTCTCATTTATAGTATTAACAACAAATTCTTCTTCTTTGTTGCCTAAGTAAAATTTGCTAATCGCATTAGCAATAGCATCAGGATACGGGTCAACAACATAACCAACCTTCCCATCAGGGACAAATTCTTGCAATCCTCCTACCCTGGTAATAATCATTGGTTTATTAAAATGATAGGCAATTTGTGTAACGCCACTTTGTGTAGCTGTTTTATAGGGTTGTACCACTGCATCGACCGCACAAAAGTACTTATAAACCTCATTATCGGGGATAAAGTTATTGATAAAGATAAACTGATCCTTCACCTTATACTCATCAACCAGCTGAAAAACAGGCTTTGAGTCAGAATAGAACTCACCAGCAACAATAAATTTCAGAGGGAGACTTCGAACGGCAGGATCAGCAGCCGCTTTAATCAATAAATCGAGGCCTTTGTATTCGCGGATAAACCCAAAAAACATCATATAGCGATAATTGGGGTCCAGACCAAGTAATTTAATGGCATCTTGTTTTGGGATGAGTGCACCATATCGATCATAGATAGGATGTGGCGAGAACCTACGTGGTTTATAGATATTAAACGAGGCCAGATCCTCCATCACACTTCTTGACATCACCAGAAAGCCATCCACCGAATTCACGAAGTATTGTATCAGTGGTCGGTCTGACACAGAGTGTTCGTGTGGAACAACATTATCAGCATTAGCAATAACTTTCGTGTATTTATTTCGCTTTACAATACGACCCACAGTGCCTAAACTTGGTCCCATAAAAGGAATCCAGAACTTAATAATCAGGATTTCTGGACGCATCTTTTTAATCTTCCACCCAAGTCTTAGCCAGGTAAAAGGATTAATTGAATTCAGTATTCTTGTAATTTTATAGCCTACAGGTGCCTCAGCATCTGAGAATTGTGTTTTTCCGGGGAACAGAAAATCAGGATATTGCAGTGTGAAAGTAAATACCTCAACATCATAACCAGCTTCAATGAAGGCCGTTGCGAGGCTCTCCGTAAAAGCAGCAATCCCACCCCGAAAGGGATGGGCTGGCCCAACAATAACTACTTTTTTCATATTATCCATCCCGTGTGATTATAAATCGCCAACGGTCTTTTCAATTAAATAATTGTTTCGCTCCGATGAGTTTCTAGAGATCATCTCTCCTAAAAATCCAGCCACAAAGAGCTGTGTTCCCATCACCATGCTGAGTAGACCGAAGTAGAACAACGGACGATCGGTCATTTTATAAGCGGCTTCAAAAACCTTCTCATAAGATAAGTATCCGGCAATACCAAAACCTACCATGAAGAGAATACTTCCAAGCATCCCGAAAAGATGCATCGGGCGTTTACCAAAACGCGATACAAAAGCAATGGATATAAGGTCGAGCGGACCATTGATAAAACGCGACATTCCAAACTTAGTAACACCAAATTGACGTTTACGATGTTGAACTACCTTTTCACCAATTTTATCAAATCCGGCCCATTTTGCAATAGCGGGAATATACCGATGCATCTCACCATATACTTCGATGCACTTCACTACATCATGACGGTATGCCTTTAATCCACAGTTAAAATCGTGCAGATAAATACCCGATATTCTACGGGTAACCCAATTGTATAACTTTGTAGGAATCGTCTTGGTTATCGGGTCGTAACGTTTTTTCTTCCATCCGGATACGAGATCAAAACCCTGATGCATGATCATATCATACAGATCGGGAATTTCATCAGGACTATCCTGCAAATCGGCATCCATTGTAATGACAACATCGCCTTGTGCCTGAATAAACCCAACATTCAACGCTGCAGACTTTCCATAATTACGTCTGAACTTTACACCTTTGATTACCGGATTACGGGAAGAGAGCTCCTCTATCTTTTTCCAGGATCCATCGCGACTACCATCATCCACCAAAATGACTTCGTATGAGAAACCGCCCGTTTGCATTACTCGTGCAATCCAGGCGGTCAATTCTTCCAGTGATTCTACCTCATTATAGAGAGGAACAATAACAGATATATCCATTAATAACAGATTTTCAGAAACTAACAATGAACAAATCAGAAACTATATTATTCATTATTAGTCTTTATAGTAGAATTTAATAATTCGACAAAAGTAATACCATTTTAATGAAAAATACAATGTTATTCCGATTCAGACTAAAAAAGAGGCTTTTCTTTTTTATGGAAAAATGAAACAATTAATCCCAGGATAGCTGCCAAAATGGCCCCCATGAACAGAGAAGTGATTCCGAAGAATGCAGGTGACATGAAGAAGCCAACTTTAGACATTCCTTGTTCCATTTGCTCTTGTGAGATATTCGGATTTTTCTGCATGGCTGCCTCAATAGCAGTCTCCTTAATCGTGTTTATCAATCCCGGATCAATAAGCTTAAAGAGGAGAAATGTATAAACAGCACCAATAATAGCTGCATACAATGCAATGAGGAAGTTAGAGGAAAACGCTTGTCCAAACGACATGTAACCGTCCAGGTACTTATCACGATATACCTTTGTCCCATAGAACATTACCCCTATTGTAAAAACTATATTGACATAACCCAAAGGTTTATTCAATGATAGCCCGAATACCCAAAGAATGAGACTATAAACTACCGTAATTCCACCTAGAATTAAGCCATAGGTTAAAGCATTTTTTCCTGAACTAACAGCAGGTTGAGCGATAAAAGGATTATCGCCAGTGTTGTTTTCGTTGATTGGTGTTTCTAAATTTTCCATTTCATGTTGTGTTTTAGCGGTTTGGTTTAGCAAATATAAGGCCTCTGAATGAGAAAACCATTTTTTTCTCAAACTTTATTGGAGTGAACGATTTTTTTGTATCTTTGCAAAGGGTAAGTCTTATACGATCAGCTCCTGCTGAACTCCCCCAGGACCGGAAGGTAGCAAGGGTAGGTGGTTGTAGCGGTGCGATATAAGTAGCTTACCCTTTTTTCATGCCCTAACAAATCGGCTATGTTAGTACACATTCATCCTGATAATCCGTCAGATCGACTTATACAACAAGTTGTAGAATGTTTAAACGACGGCGGTGTTATCATCTATCCAACCGACACTATTTATGGCATTGGTTGCGATATTTTCAAAACAAAGGCAGTAGAACGAGTTGCCCAGATCAAAGGAATCAATAAAGACAAAGCAACATTTTCATTTATTTGTCACGATCTAAGCTCATTATCGCAGTTTGCCAAGCCTATTCCGAACAACATCTTTAAATTGATGAAGGCAAAACTGCCCGGTCCCTTTACTTTTTTGTTGGAGGCCAGTAATAATGTTCCAAAGATCGTTCATGGAAAGAAGAAGACGGTAGGTATTCGTGTTCCCGACAACAAGATTATCACCGAAATCGTTCGTCTGCTTGGACATCCTATTATCAGCACCTCTGTTCACGAAGAAGACGACTCTATCGAATACAGCACCGATCCCGAGTTGATCCATGAGAAGTTTCGCAACCTCGTTGATATTGTCATCGATGGCGGTTATGGTGGAATCGAACCATCTACCATTCTGGATTGCACATCTGATGAAATAGAAATCATCCGTCAGGGAAAAGGCATTATCTAAGATTAAATAAATCAAACACCCAAGCCATTCAAAGTCAATAGGCTTTAAGAAAAAATGCAAATTTGCATCTCGTAGATTTGGAGATATCAAAAGAATTCGTACCTTTGCACCATCAGATACGATGATTCGCTAGCTCAGTAGGTAGAGCACATCCCTTTTAAGGATGGGGTCCTGGGTTCGAATCCCAGGCGGATCACAAAGCCACTCTTAAGGGTGGCTTTTTTTATTGAGATATCTTAAAATAGAATATCGAGCCTTTTCCCAGTTCGCTGGTCACCCCAACTTCTCCCCCGTGTCCTTCAATAATCTTCTTAACGATTGCCAATCCCAATCCATGACTATTTTCACCACCGGTAGGTCGGATACTCGTTTTCTTAAAAGGACTAAAAATCCCATCAATCTCATTTTCAGGAATACCCTGACCATGATCGATTACCTGCGTAACGATTTGATCATCTTCTTTAAAGACTTTAACAACAATTGTTGTATCAGGATAAGAATACTTTATTGCATTACTAATCAGATTGTTTAAAACCTGATCAATTTTCCCTCGATCAATGGAAAGCATTTGATCAGGCATCTCACACTCAGTAACAATATTGATTTTCTTATTCTGAGCAATCATCCCATTCATCTTCACATTCTGTTCTATAAATGGGATGTAGTTTATTTCTTCTCTTTTCAGATCCAACTTCCCAGATTCGATCTTAGAAATATCAAGAAAGTCGTTCAATAAATTAAGCATTTCAGAACTCACTCGAGTAATCGTTCCCGTATAAACTTTAAATTCATCACCAATCTCTTCATCAAGCAAATCAGCAAAGCCCTGAATAATACCTAATGGATTTCGCAAATCATGAGCGGCTATTCCCAGAAATTCATTTTTCTGTTCGTCCAGCAACAATAATAATTTGTTCTGTTCTTCGAGCTCTTTTATGATTGCATTAATAAAATACAACAAACGTGAGATAATTCTCGTATGCTGATTTGTATATGGATCTATGCTATTCCCTGCATTTTCATTTTGTTTCAAAGCTTTATCATCTACGTCTTTATCTCCATCACCTTCCCGAATTCCAACAGCCACCATGGTTGAATTAAGTAAAGAATTGAAGTTTTGGTCCGCAAAAAACTCACCAAAAGTATAAAAGCCTGCAGTTGGTGCTATTTTGTTAAATGGTTCTGTTTCAAGATCTATATCTTGTTGCATCAGAAATCGTCGACAGATACAGGTATACAAAAAGATGGCTTCAGGCTTAAAGTGCTTCATTTTTTTCTGAATATGAATAGATTCAGCTAAAATCATTTTAGGATCACCATATCCGATTCTAAATGTTTCTCCAGCCATCATATCAGCGACCAACTGTATGGATCCATCTTGTTCATTTACAAAAAATGGCACACGCGCAATTACATGCCCTCTCCTATTAATAAGAAACGGGAACTCCAGACAATTTTGAAAAAAATCATCATTCGCCTTAATGCCCAGATATCTTTCATACACTGAAAATGCCGAATCCCCATCGATAGTTTTAACTGACATATCACCAACTTCGGTAATCGTCATCTCTTTGCTCAACGGAAGCCAGCCAAGATATGTAAGCGGTTCGATACAAAGACTTTTTCCAGAAAAAGCAACAGCAATAACACCTTGTTCATGACACTGCTTTCCATCAAAAATTAACGTTTCTCGTTTATTTGCATAGTCACCCGCCCCTCCACCAAAAACAGGATATTTCAATCCACATGCGGTAATACTATTAAACAACTTCCCTGAATCACTGGTAGTAGGCGTTGAAAGCAGTAGCATCCCCTTAATATCGAGGTGCAATGATTCGATATCATTATACAATGTTTTTCCTATTGCCTCCTCATTTCCACGCTTACAGTCATAAGAAAAGATGTTAAGTGATGATTTTTCATAGAAAGAAAATAAAACTACCGTCGAATTTGTAATGATCTTTCCTTCATTAATTTCACCAACTGAAGAAGCCCCTATTATAACAGCAGAAGGAAAAACATTTCGAATCGTATTTCCTATTAACTGATACCACTCCCTTTCATTTTTTGCCGAAAAGACCTGAACGAGAAGAGACTGGAAATTAACAACAGAAGTGATTTCTTTGGATTGCAGTATCTCATTTAAATGATCAATCCCGGATATATTGAAATTATATTGTCGCATCTGTAAAAGATTAAGTCTGATTAATTAAATATTAAACAATTCCAATTCATCACAAATCAATCAGGGAGTATACCAGCCATAGCTTAACAGTACAAAAGGTCTTCTTGTAGGTTGTACTGCAATAAATTATCAAAATTGCCCTATTTCATAAGTAGCTCGCTTAATAGTATTTCGAGCCAATCGCCAATGAGTTATAAAAAGGACAATACAAATCAATATAATGAGACAAGAAACGATGATGGTTTTATTAGAATTAAATACGACTTTATCAATTTTGTTTTGCTTCGCCGCTTCATAAGCTTTTCGCAATATCTGGTCATCGGGCAAAATACTCTTCTGATTATTGTCTTTTTGCTGAATCGACTTCATCAGATCAAGCTTGTAGGTCTCAAAATTAGTCAGATCCGGTGAATTATAGCCTCCCAATGCGGAATGTAATGGATCCGTTTTGTCAATGACTGCATCGACAAGACTCGTTACACAAATCAAAAATGTAATTACGGTTACTAAACAAACCAGATACCCGTAAATGTGCGTAAAAATATTTGACTTTCCCATGAGCGTAATGTTTTTATGTAAATGAACTAATTTCTTACACCTCAATATTTTGAATCAAAAGATATTGATACTTACCAAAATTACAAAAAAGAAAACAGGAAGTCAAATTACTTCATCTTTTATAATTGAGAATTTGCTGCAACGATCATTTCGCTCCACTCATAACGTCAAATTATCGCTAAACAGAAATGAATAATCAGAAGATCTAATTCTCAGTAGATGATTTATTACTAAATTTACTTACCGAAAAAAAACGTTACCGACTTAAAATTTCTTCAAGCTAACACCACTTGCAATGAATAGAATCTTGAAAATTACTGCATACCTCTTTTTAGGAATACTCGGTCTGGTCATCGTTACCTGTATAGGTTTGCTTTTTTATTATCATTCAATTTATAGAGAAACACCATTACCTGGTGCTACAGCTATCAATCAAAACAATATTAAAACTATGTCAGCATCTGAAAAACCTATTTTACTACCTGCTCCTAAAAAACTGGAATGGATGATGGGGCATTTTAATCTCACAAATCACATTGAATTTAATGCACCCCAAGAAGCAATTCAAACAATTAGTAAGATATTTCAGCAGCACCTACATCTAACAGGTATTGCAAACACGTCGGGATCAATAAAAATAACGAACAACAAAGATCTTCCACCACAAGCATATCGTTTGCAAATACGCCCTAATCAAATCAATATAGCGTATGGAGATGAACAGGGATTGTTTTATGCATTCATGACGATCAAACAGTTAGCAAAACAATCCAACAATCAGCTACCCTGTGTAAAAGTAGAAGACAGCCCCGACCTTGCAGTACGGGGAGCGATGATAGATATCAGCAGAGGAAAAGTCCCCACGCTTGAAACGCTATATGGCTTGGTAGATTTTCTTTCCGATTTAAAATACAATCAGTTACAGTTATATATAGAGGGATTCTCCTTTGGTTATCCTTCATTTAAAAGGTTATGGGAGAAAACTGAAACGCCTTTAACCCCTGAGGAGATCAGAAAATTAGACACCTACTGCAAAGACCGTTTTATCGAATTAGTACCGAACCAAAATTCGTTAGGCCACATGGGCCCATGGTTGGCTACAGATCAGTATAAAGAGCTGGCTGAATGTCCTGAAGGATTTAAATTACTCGGATTGATAAAACTTAAGACCACGCTTTCGCCCACCAATCCGAAGAGCCTGGAGTTGGTAAAGAAGATGAGTGATGATCTGCTACCCAATTTTCAATCACATCAATTTAATGTAAATCTTGACGAACCATTTGAACTGGGCAAAAGCAGAAAACGCCCGATCAAAGACCCGAAAGAAATAGCCAAAATCTACATTGACTATGCAACGCAGCTCAATGATTATGTAAATAGTAAAGATAAAAAGATGATGATGTGGGGCGATGTAGTTTCAAAGAGCCCTGAAATCATCCCCTCTATTCCAAAAACATAACGCTACTCGAATGGCGTTATGAAGCTGATCAGCCATTTAACAAAATCTGTGCAACATACCAAAATGCGGGGCTACGCTATATGGTTTGTCCGGGCACCAGTTC
>JAHEYR010000283.1 GCA_023251485.1 Bacteroidales bacterium | reverse complement strand
TAATCGCATGAAATAGCCTCCACCCGGACGGAGTTCTGTCGTGATGATATCGGATTTCTTAACGATTACCTCTTTCCGATCGAATGCATTCAAGACATCTTTTTTATCTTCTAGTATAGTTGCCTTTGCATTTGATTTCAGAAAGTTGAGATTGACCGAAATGTTGCTGGTCTCTTCGCCATTCATGATGCCAATCCACCACTCATTACCTTTTCTTTTTGCAAAAGCAGCCACTTTGCCTACTTCAGAACATGGGAGAACAATGGTTTCGTCCCAAACAGTAGGGATATCTTTTAAAAGATCCTCGGCAGGATTATCGATATATGCATAATAGGCATCGGCAAAATGGGTGAGTGGGGATAAATAGACGACAGCTTGTGCTAACTGGTGTGTCCATGTAAAGCCATTTAACTCTTTTTCAGTGAAGATCACAGGGGTAAGGTCGGCCGGACCTGCAATAAAGCGGGTGAAGGGTTTAAGCTCATCCTGATTCTTGGGCGCTACTCTATTGTAACGTGTCATCTGATATTCATTGCCACGCACGCCTTCGCGGGTTAGCTCATGGGGCCATGTTCTACGCACGCCGGTTGGTTTCGCACATCCATGAAAATCGACCATTAATTGTAACCTGTAGGTCTCTTCTCTGGCGGCTTCATACCATTGCATAACTTCGGGTGTAGCTGGTGGAATGAAGTCTATTTTTATTCCTACTGCACCAGCTTGCTTTACTTTTTCGAGATAGGTTTTGATGCCTTCTCTGGTACGCATCTCTTTAGAATCTACCCATATGATACTTTTGACGCCTTTGGTTTTGCCGTAATCAATCACTTCTTTCAAACATTGCCATTGATCTTTGCCCGGCTGTCTCCATGTGCGCCATCCATCATCAATTAAATAATACTCCCAGGTCAGTCGTGCTGCTGCATCATACCAGTTTTTCTGATCATCAAATTTAGGTTCCCCTACACTCCACCATTGCCACATGACGCGACCAGGTTTTGCCCAACTGAAATCATATGATGGATTTGGTGCAGGACATAAATTCATGATGAGATCGCTATTAACCAATTGGGTTAAATTGTCTGCAATAATAGCTAAACGCCAAGGAGATGTTGTGGTGCCTGCTTCGGCATTCCACCCTTTTGGATTCGTTGTGAAGTTCGCTTTGAGTTGATTGTCTGTTTTTATCCAGCTGAGGTCGGGGAATTTCTGACAATCTGCTTCTGAAAATGAAAGATAGAAGTTATTAGTCTTCATTGTTAGTGGTGCCAACAATGCTTTGTTTTCAGGAAGATCGGCAAGAGAGGTGTTATGATGCAGGTTCTCGTTGTCGTCTGAATAATATGCCCAGTAGCATTGTGCTGTTGCCGGTAATCCAAAGGATGTATTATCTGCTTCGATATGTATAGGCTTCTTTGAGTCGATGATGTAACGAACGGCTATCCCATCATCATAAGCTCTTACTTGTAATTGATAAGAAAGGCTTGAACATTGAAAAGGAATGGTGACTTCAGTGTAACTGTTGATCGCTTGCGCATGATTACCCATCAAAGCATATCTCTCGGTTTCTCTATTCACTTTGGGCTTAGCAGTGATGGTTACATTTTGTCCGATATCCTTTCCGTCAACCATTAACCCTAACGCAGATTTCTGGAATACCTGTTGACTGTTTTTGTTAACACTGAATGATAGATTGTTATCGCTCAGATTGATCTGAACAACCACTTTTTTTGCAGGACTACTGACTATGATTTTCTTTTCTTTTTGCGCATTTGTGAGTAAAGTAAAAAATGCGAATACAAGGATAAGAGCGAATCTGAATTTCATTTTATATGGCTATTGGTTTTCAATGGATAAAAATAGTCAAAAATTGGAAAGGATTGCGTGGATTGTAAACCAAACAATGAAGTTTATCTTTTCATGGTGGGGACAAGTGCTGCCAATCGTTTAGTTGATTTGTTTTATTCGTTACGCTACTTTAGAAAATAAGTAATAAAGTTTGTGCTATTTATATTTAGGAAAAATGTTTTTCTATATCTTTACCCTGTTTAATACCCCTAATCATGAAACTGAGAAAAGTCAACCTTTCATTAGTCCGTTTTTATCTTCCGCTTTGTTTTTTTATGAGCTGGAGCTTATCTCTTAATGCTCAAAATATACCTTATACTACTGGAAATTGGAATCCAGATACGCTTGGTAATCATCGTGTGATTGTAAAAGTAAATGATGTTGCAGAAGCAGTGGAGGTACAAGTAGATTGGCGCCGTCGTGATCGCCATCCTGAAAACATCGATGTTATCGTTACTGATGCTAACATGCACAGAATTAAAAATGTATATCGTAGTAAGATAACCAGAGAGACTTGTGATTTATCTTTCGAGCCTACATCAGGAAAAGGAGTGTACTATCTTTTCTATATGCCTTATGTTTCAAAGGGATCGGCTAATTATCCTACCGTATTTTATCAGAAACCTACACAACAAGCTGATCCAAACTGGCAGGCAAGAATAACTGCACTGCCTATTAACAAAATTCAGAAGGCTAAGGTTATAGAAATCCAATCGATCAACACATTGAATAGTTTTTACCCAATGGAGGTGATTGCGAAGAAAGCAGAGGTGGCTGCTTTATTGGCACACCATAAAGACCAGACGTTTTTATTGTTTCCGGAGCTGCGCAGATATTCGATAAGGATGACGGAGGATCTTCCGTTGCGGTGGATTCAGCATGGCACTAACGGCGTTTTAAGTGATAGTGCTTCACGAAATGAGTATTTTACCTTTCAGGCAGGTGTGGTTTCTTACCAACAATCGTTTAGTAATTGCAAAGTGACCTGTTCGGATTTGAAATCATCCGACTATATCATTAAATCAAAAGAATTTACTTGTTTTAATACGGAAGGTTTTGACTCTGAAGGGAAACCTTTTCTGAAGAGGTGTAAACTTGAAAAAGGAAAAATTCAACCGCTCTGGATGGGGATTCAGATTCCGAAAGAGGCAAAGACCGGATGGTATACTGCCACCATTATG
>JAHEYR010000282.1 GCA_023251485.1 Bacteroidales bacterium | reverse complement strand
ATTGCGCGACAGTCTGATTCAGATGCACCTGCCGCCAGTGCTCCTATTTCTGCAGAAACACCCAGCAATACCGAGGTTTTTAGCCGGATCATTTCAATATACTCAGCCATTGAAATCGCAGCTTCCTTCTCAAAATTCATATCAAGTTGCTGTCCTTCACAGACCCAAAGTGCTGCTTCTAAAAAACTACCCATGATTTTTGGGAGCCGAGTACTGGTTGTTTGCATTAAAAGCTCTATGGATTTAATAAAAAGGGCATCCCCAGATAATATAGCAATATGGTTGTTCCATTTATTATTTATTGTTTGAAACGAGCGCCTAAACATAGAGGCATCCATAATATCATCGTGGATAAGGGTAAAGTTGTGAAAAAGCTCCAATCCAAGTGCGGCGGGCAATGCCGCTTCTGTAGTGCCGCCAAACATGTCATTTGAAGCAAGTAAAAAGATAGGACGAACACGTTTACCGCCAAGGTTTAAAAAATACTTCAGCGGCTCATATAATTCAATAGGCCTTCCATTAAGATCTAATTCAGCCAGTCCTTTTGATACAAAAGCATGATATTGTTCAATGGTCTTCATAATTCAATCTATGATGAAACCAGGATTTTCGATAAGTTTATTAATACCAAGTTCTATCGGTATCAGATCCCGTTTCAGCAATGAACGCATCTTTGTGATATCGGGCTTGCGACGGGTCATATCTCCCTCTTCAAGTGCCGGCAGGTGAATGATTCTGGATGCAGAACCAGAAAGTTCGATAATCTTACGTGCAAGCTCAAGTATCGTGATCTCAATATCGTTACCGATATTAATTACATCGTTGATGAAGCGTTTTTGACGGAATGCTTCAAGCGTTGCATCGATATTATCGTCTATATAACAAAAAGTTCGTGTCTGACTCCCGCCTCCGTAGACTGGAATATCTTTATTATTAAGAGCGAAAGAGAGAAATCGAGACATTACAAAATCGATGCTTTGTTTAGGCCCATAGGTGTTAAAAAACCTGAAGATGGTGAAATCAAGACCAAATTCCTTATTATACGATCTGAAGTATGCTTCACCAAGGTTCTTTACGATCGCGTATGGTATTCGGGAGTTAAGAGGTGTAGTATGTTCATTTTGAGGATATTCAACAGGTTCGCCGTACACTTCTGAAGATGATGAATAATAAACACGTTCAACTCCAGTATTCTTGCATAGATTTAAAATATTGCGAATTCCCAGGGCATCATTCAGGACCATCACCGGATTGGCTTGTGTTCTCTTTACTCCTACCACAGCTGCATAATGAAACACATAGTCAAAAGAAAATGCCTGAAATACACTGGCGATATCTTCAAACAAATTCACGTCAGCTTTGATGAACCTGATGTTGTGATGCGGGGAAACCGGTAATTTTTCCAATTGACCCGTTAATAGGTTATCAACAACTACAAGATAATTATCCTTATCCTGAGCAAGTTTTTCGGCAAGGCAGCTACCAATGAAACCAGCCCCGCCAGTGATCAGAAACTTTGGCATTAGGTTTTTTTTATTAGATCCAGAATATAGGCCCCATAGCCACTCTTAAGGAGCGGTTGCGCAAGCGATGAAAGTTGTTTTTCGTCGATGTATCCCATTCGATAAGCTATTTCTTCGATACAACCAATCTTTTGACCTTGGCGTTCTTCGATTACTTGCACAAACTGACCAGCCTGCATAAGTGAAGTGAATGTACCTGTATCGAGCCATGCGGTGCCACGATCCAGTATCCCGACTTTGAGTTTGCCGCGCTTAAGGTATTCTTTGTTCACATCGGTAATTTCATATTCGCCTCTGGCACTGGGCTTAAGGTTATGCGCAATCTCAACCACCGAATTATCATAGAAATAAAGACCCGGAACGGCATAATTAGATTTTGGATTTAATGGTTTTTCCTCAATAGATAGTACATGGTTGTTTTGATCGAAAGAAACTACTCCGTATCGTTCGGGATCTGTTACATGATGAGCAAAAACAACTGCGCCATCCGGATCGTTATTCTTCTGAAGCAAACGGCCAAGACCCGCACCATAAAAAATATTATCACCGAGAACCAATGCAACCTTCCCATCTCGTATAAAGTTTTTTCCTATAACAAATGCCTGAGCAAGTCCATTGGGCACTTCTTGAACAGCATACTCAAACGAACATCCAAGCTGTTTACCATCACCAAAAAGTTTTTTAAAAAAGGGAAGATCCTCCTGAGTTGAAATGATTAGGATCTCCCGTATTCCGGCCATCATCAGTACTGATAATGGATAGTATATCATCGGCTTGTCGTAAATTGGCATAAGCTGTTTGTTTATAGCCCGTGTAATAGGATATAATCGGGTTCCGGAGCCTCCTGCCAGTATTATTCCTTTCATAATAGGATAATTAATATTGTTTGTTATCAATCAATGGTTCATCGGCTGGTTTACTGTAATGCTGGATCTCAAGATCGTCCAATTCTATATCCTCGTCTTCATCGTATATCTGGATAAGGGGTTCGCTGAGGAATGCCTTTGTAGTAAGGCGTTTTTCAAGCGAAAGAAGAATAGTAGGGAGTAGAACGAGGTTACTGCAATAGGCAATTAAAAGGGTGATCGAGATTAATATTCCAAGCGAAGCAGTACCACCAAAACTGGAAGCGGCAAAGATCGCAAAACCTGAAAACAAAATAATGGCAGTATAGACCATGCTCACGCCTGTTTCACTTAGGGTCATCGATACAGCTTTCGAAATGCTGTAGTTATGGTTCTTAATCTCTTGCCTGTATTTTGTTAAAAAATACACCGTACCGTCTGAAGCAATACCAAACGCAATACTGAATATTAAAATGCTTGATGGTTTTAATGCGATCACAAAAAACCCCATAAGGCCAGCAGTGATTAAAAGCGGAATGACACTGGGTAGAACAGAAACGGCGATCATTCGAACTGACATGAAAAGCATCACCATGATTATGCTAATAAGAATAATGGCAAGAATAACGCTATCACGTAAATTACGGATCAAATAATCATTCCCTGAAGCAAAAATAACACTG
>JAHEYR010000281.1 GCA_023251485.1 Bacteroidales bacterium | reverse complement strand
CCAGATCATCACCTTCGGTTCAATGGCTGCCCGGTCAGCTATTCGCGATGTGGCTCGTGTATTGAAATTGCCGCTTATCGAAGCAGATCGTTTGGCAAAGTTGATTCCTGAAGGTCCAAAAGTATCATTAGAATCTGCCTTTAACGATGTGCCCGAGCTGAAACAAGCCCGCGCCTCAGGTGAACCACTTGTTCAAAAGACCTTGAATCTGGCCTTAACACTTGAGGGGTCTATTCGTAATGTGGGTGTACATGCCTGTGGGGTAATCATTGGTCCTGAAGATTTAAAGAACTTTGTTCCCCTGAGTATAGCGAAAGACTCGGATATGCCGGTTACCCAGTTTGAAGGCAAATTGGTTGAGTCGGTCGGCTTGCTTAAGATGGACTTCCTGGGATTGAAAACGCTCTCTATTATCAATGACACGCTGATCAATATCAAACACCATCATGTGATAGATTTTGATATTGATACATTGGCAATTGATGATAAAAAAACTTTTGAGCTATTTAGTAAAGGTGAAACGACAGCGATATTCCAGTTCGAATCTCCCGGGATGAAAAAGTATCTCTGCGAGTTGAAGCCTGACCGATTTGAGGATATCATTGCAATGAACGCACTCTATCGTCCGGGTCCTATTCAATACATCCCCAATTTTATTGATCGTAAGTTTGGGCGTGAGAAAATTGAATACGCCAATCCTGTGATGGAAGAATATCTGGACGATACGTATGGTATCACCGTTTATCAGGAACAGGTAATGCTTCTTTCGCAAGCGCTGGCCGGGTTTACAAAAGGACAAGCCGATAAGCTTCGTAAGGCCATGGGGAAGAAGCAAATCGCTGTGATGAATGAGTTGAAAGACAAATTCATCAAGGGATGTATGGGTAAAGGAATGGAGAAAGAACCTGTTTTGAAAATATGGAGCGACTGGGAAGCTTTTGCGGAATATGCTTTTAATAAATCGCATGCAACCTGTTACGCTTACGTAGCCTACCAAACAGCGTTTCTAAAGGCTCATTATCCTTCCGAATTCATGGCTGCCAACTTAACCCACAATCTAAGCGATATCAAGGAGATAGCGTTTTTGATTGATGAGTGTAAGCAGATGAAGATTCCGGTTTTGGGACCGGATGTGAACGAGTCGATGCATAAATTTACCGTTAATAAAAAAGAAGAGGTTCGCTTTGGTTTGGGTGCGGTGAAAGGTGTTGGTGAAGCTGCAGTAGAGTCTTTGGTTAACGAACGCGAAGCCAATGGTCCATTTACCTCTATCTTCGATTTTGTTAAACGGATCAATCTCAGAGCATGTAACCGGCGATCACTTGAAGCGATGGCTATGGCAGGAGCATTTGATAACCTCGGAAATGTTCATAGAGCACAGTTTTTCTATGTAGACAAAGACAACACTTCGTTTATTGAGAAACTGATTAAATATGGGACAAATTATCAAACCAGTCTTAGTTCGGCGCAAGCATCTTTGTTTGGTGATCTGGGAACAGAAATGTCTTTCCCTGACCCTGAACTCCCAAAGTGTGAACCCTGGACCAAACTTGAGCAGTTAAATAAAGAGCTTGAAGTAACGGGATTTTATATCTCGGGACATCCGTTGGATGATTATGATGTTGAAATAAAAAACTTCACCAATATTCAGATAGCAGAGTTTAAAGATGATTTTAAACCTTTCTTGGGTAAGGAGTTGAATATCGCCGGGATCGTTTCGAATGTTGAACATAGAACAACGAAAACCAATAAGCCTTTTGGTGCGTTTAATATTGAAGACAAAAGTGGAATGATGCGGGTTGTACTCTTTTCAGACGATTACCTGAATTTCAAACAATATATGATGAACGAAACTCCATTGCTCATCAAAGCGAAGATTGCAAACCGGTTTAAGCAGGAAGACAACTTCGAATTTAAAGTCACTTCTATGCAACTGCTTTCGGATGTATTGGATAAACAGGTTAGAGCGATCACTGTTCTGACTTCTTATGATGATATTACGGAAGATTATATGACATATATCACCGATTTAATGTCAAAAAACAGAGGTAATACGTCATTAAAATTTCTTATTTTTGATGCATCCGAGAAGACAACCGTCGAAATGTTATCGACCAAAATAAAAATCCAAACCTCTGATGTCTTACGTGAATTGCAACAAAAAGGTATAAAATTCAGATTAATAGCATAAACATTTTTCAATATACATTGTTCTTAAAACTATTACAAACAGTTTAAAATCAAAATTATGGCTTTAGAATTCACAGATGCTAATTTCGAAGAATTAGTAGTTAAGTCAGACAAACCGGTTATTGTTGACCTATGGGCAGAATGGTGTGGTCCTTGCCGTATGCTTACTCCGCTTATCGAAGAGATGGCCAAGGAATATGAAGGTCGCGCGGTTATTGGTAAATTAAATGTAGATGATAACCCAGAAGTTACCGCCAAGTTTGGCGTTCGCAATATCCCTACGGTTTTATACTTTAAAGGTGGCGAAGTTGCTGATAAACAAGTTGGTGCTGTCCCTAAATCTGCATTGGTTGCTAAGCTTGAGAAGCTTTTCTAATAACTTTATTTCTATTTGCATCCATTAATGAGAAATCCTCTCTTTGATCTTTTCAAAGAGAGGATTTGTCGTTTTTTTATGACAATAAGTACTTCTCAACTTTGCTACTATTCCATTTTATCCCTTGATAATCTTTTCAATAGCCATTTCTCTTCCTCCGAGGACCCGTAAAATATAGATTCCCGATTTTAGAGAATAGCCAATGGAGATTGTCTTTTCGGGTGTGAGATGTGTTTGTCGTTCAACGAGTCGTCCTGAAATGGAGTAGATCTCGATGGTCCAGTCTATGATGGAATTATTAATAATGATCAGATCGAATTTGTCTTTTGTCGGATTGGGCGTGACGATAAAGGCGGGCTTGGCAGCGCTCGCTTTTTCCTTCTTCTTTAGAAACAGGTAAGCCTTATAAAAATTGGCAATGCCAAATCCCATTTGGTCTGTAGGAGCACTGCTTTTTGATGCTGTGATACGTAATGCTTTTAGCAG
>JAHEYR010000280.1 GCA_023251485.1 Bacteroidales bacterium | reverse complement strand
CAGTTATCCGATGTATGCCTATGGCAAAAAATCACCAGAGTGGTTACGTACAGCGCCTATTCTTTCTCATTTTGATGCAAAAGATAAGAACAAAGCATATAGAGAAATGGTTCAAAGATATTCCCGGGAAGAAAAAAGAATATGGGAAGATTTTCGGCATGGTCTTTTTTTGGGATCACAGAAGTTTATCGACCGTATCAAGTCCAGATATTTGTCTGAAAAACCTGATGGTGAAATTCCCCAAAAACGGCACGTATTAAGAGATACCAATCCTAAAACCATCCTAAAGAAAGCTGCAAGGGTGTTGAAATGCAATACATAATGATTTCTTGCAATCCTCCAGGATAAGTGATTCAAATAAGCTAAAGCGTGATTTATTAATCTATCTTTTATGGAGTACCGGTTGGTATAGTAATCAGGAAATCGGTAATTTGTTTGGTCTTGGTTATTCTTCCATAAGTCGTAGAGTAACTATTATGAAATCAAATATATCTGAAGAAGATGAATTGAATAAACGATTAGGACCCCTTCTTTCCCTTCTTTCTTCTCTACATAACTGAAAAGTTAACATACACGAACACTTTTGAAAAAGGAAGGTGCGAAATGGCTGGATTAAATACGTCTGGGGACTTTTATACAGCTTTTACAGATGATGCTGACCGTTACTTAAATGCGGACAAGGCCTGCATCGAAGATACGGTTAAGCGACTTTTGACAATAAATACAAGCGCAGTAAAACCGGGAATGCTGCTCGGAAAGATTCAATCGGGAAAGACTAAGACATTTCTCGCCATCATGGCGCTGGCTTTTGATAACAAATTTGACATCGCCATTATCTTAACCAAGAGTACCAAGGCTCTTGCCCGTCAGACATTGGAACGTGTCCGGCGAGAGTTTGAACCCTTCTACGAAAAGGATTTACTACAGATATACGACATCATGACGGTTCCGTCTGGCCTTACAGGTTACGAGCTTAGCCAGAAGCTTATCTTTGTAGCCAAGAAACAATCAGATAATATGGATCGCCTCGCAACACTTTTTCGGGAATCCTATCCACAACTTACATCAAGACGTGTTCTTATTATTGATGATGAGGCTGATTATGCCAGTATCGGGTTTCGAAGATCTCGCCAAGAAGGGGTTATCATTAATACTACTTCACGCCAAATTGACGAATTACGGCAGACCCTTGCCGCTTCAGCATTTCTTCAAGTAACGGCTACTCCCTATTCTTTATATTTGCAACCCGACGATCTAGTTGTCCAGGAAATTGAATTTAAGCCGGTGCGCCCAGCATTTACTGTTCTAGTGCCAGTGCACCAAGACTACATAGGAAGCAATTACTATTTTGATCGGAGGAGTACTGATGAAGAGAGCGTAGCTTCGTTTATTTATCAGCAAGTGTCACGTGACGAACTTGATATTTTGCATCATGAAGACCAACGTCGTTTCAGGATTGATGAATGTCTGACAAGCGCCGCTATCCAGTCTTTACGAAGTGCAATATGCAATTTTATCGTAGGTGGTTGCATTCGCCGCCTTCAGGTTGACCATGCAACCCAGCCATTGAAAAAATTCAGCTTCCTCGTTCATACGGAAGCCGCAAGAACCGCCCATTCTTGGCAGGAGCGCATCGTGATTAAATTGGTGGAGGAGTTATCGGCTGCCGTTCAAAACGATCAGGTATTATTGCAACAGCTTTTGACTACAGCATACGAGGAGCTATCAGCTTCTATAATGGTAATGAATCACTACCTGCCGCCACGAGAAGAAGTCTTACGTGAATGTTTCGGTGCCCTAGAAAAAGGTTGGCTGATGACTACGAAAGTCAATTCTGAGCGACAAGTTGAAGAACTATTAGACACTGAGGGGCAACTCCGTTTACGTACTCCACTCAATATTTTTATTGGTGGCCAAATCCTGGATCGTGGAGTGACCATTGCCAATCTTATTGGATTCTTTTATGGGCGCAGACCGCAGGTTTATCAGCAGGACACTGTTCTTCAGCACTCCCGAATGTTTGGTTTTCGCCCCATCGAGGATCTGACTGTAACCCGCTTCTATACTGAACCAACTATTTATGATGCAATGAGAAGAATGCATGAAAGCGATGTTGCACTTCGAGATTCCGTAGAACGTAACCCGGATGGGCCAATTGTGTTCATTCAGAGAGATAATAGTGGCCGCGTCATTCCGTGTAGTCCGAATAAGATACTTGTATCGAGAACAACTACACTACGTCCTTTCAAACGTATTCTACCTGTGGGCTTCCAAACAGATTATAAGACACACATAGCCTCTGTGATCCATGAGATAGACCGCATGCTTGAAAAAGCATGCCAAGGTAGTAACTTTAAAGAACCATTCGAAATACCTTTTTCACTGGCTGATAATATTATAACCCACATTGAACCAACGTTACTCATGGCTCGTGAAGAAGGATACGACTTCGATTGGAAAGCTGCGCGCGCGGCACTTCGGTTTATGAGTGACTCTTCTGCCGATCCAACGCGACGTGGAAATGTATGGTGTCTGGTTAGAACGGACCGCAACCTCAGTCGGAAGAAGGTTTCGATGGGGAGCCATGACGTATATTCTGATGCACCAGACACGGCACATACCGAAGGTGTTGTAGCAAGCAGGGTAGCAATAGATGCACCAATGTTAATGCTTTTCAAGCAAAATGGCCTGGAAGAACAGGGATGGCGAGGAACGCCATTCTATTGGCCGGTAATTGTTGCGCAACAAAATCTCCGCACATCGGTTTTTGCACACGAGACGATGGATTAGTATTGTAGGTTGAGTTGAACGAAGCGAAAACCAACAACTTAATTATCGAGTTTCGTTATTTGTTGGAGAAAATGATGTTATTAAGGAAGACGTTTTTAGCAAGTTTGGTGGTTATGTTATTTTGCGCTGTTTTCAATGATGGGGGAAATGGGGTCACACCTTGATTAGTGATTAATTTATTGACAACATTGACAACGAAAGGTAATTTTGCTATCCTCTCTGCCATGACAAGACAATGGCGCATAGAATTTGAAGGGGCTTACTA
>JAHEYR010000279.1 GCA_023251485.1 Bacteroidales bacterium | reverse complement strand
TCGCTCTATAAAATGAGCAGGCAACGGACTAGGATCGAGTCTTGAAATATGAATATCTTGCCTAATTCGCCGCCGCACCGAACGCGCCAAACAGCGGCGCGCCGGTGAGCTAACACGTTAGTGGCGACACGAAGTCGTCTTAATTATTGTGTGGCAATGGTTTTCAGACCACACCTAATGTTTCACCATTAGTATTCTGGAAGGGCATGCGTGTTATGGTGCATCCGTAACGGGTGTGAAGCATACTTCGACAAAGTACCAAAGACTGATTATCAGTCGGGGTAAAGACCGTGAGGTAAGTACCTTTCCGATAACCTGATTCGGGTAAGGGCGAGAATAGGATAATATGATTAACATAGGTGAACATCAACAAGCGTCGTCACGAGAACAAGCCAAACAGGTTGACAGGCTTGAACCAAAAGGTAGTGGACAGGTTATGACTTTCTAACGTGGACATACGTGAATGTTGCTCCACCGGCGTATATGATGAATCTACATTATCCATGTATAATTAAGAGGGAACGTGGTAAACCTGTATATCCGCTTGTTACAAGACAAGCAGGCATAACCGTAAGGCACGCTGTTGGGTATGCAGGCAGAAGATTGTGGAAAAAGCGAAGGCCATTTTGTAATGAAACGGATACGGGTTGAAACATTATCCGAATCGAAAGATTGCTGACTTCCCCAGGGTGCTTGTTCGCAAGATAATTTGGAGAACCTTTTTTTGGAGAAAGCAAATGACAGAGGTTGAAAAGCTATCTGGTGCTACTTCAAGCTTAGGCAAATACTGGAAATCCATGAACTGGAACAAAGTGCATGCAGGAATTAAAAGGCTGCAAATGCGTATTGCGAAGGCAGTAAGAGAAGGAAAGGACAATAAAGTTAAATCGCTGCAATGGCTTTTAAGTCATTCCTTTTCGGCAAAATTGTTAGCAGTGAAAAGAGTAACATCCAATAAGGGTGCAAGAAGTGCAGGAATTGACGGCATACTCTGGGATACTCCTGCCAGAAAAATGCGAGGCGCACTTTCCCTAAAAAGAAAAGGCTACAAAGCATTACCACTGAGGCGAATAGAAATTCCAAAAAGAAACGGCAAGATAAGACCGTTAGGCATACCGACTATAAGAGACAGGGTGATGCAGGCATTATACTTACTCACACTCGAACCAATAGCGGAAACAGAAGCAGACCACAATTCGTATGGCTTTCGCATGTATAGAGCATGCAGGGACGCAATCGGGCAATGTTTCTGTGCTTTGGCAAAATCATATTCTCCAAAGTGGATACTTGAGGCGGATATCACAGCGTGCTTTGACGGAATAAATCACGACTGGATATTGAACAATATCCCTTTAGATAAAAAGATATTATTGCAATGGCTAAAATGTGGATATATTCAAAACAAGAAATTATTTGCAACCCAGGCAGGAACACCACAAGGGGGAATAATCTCTCCGACATTGGCTAATTTGACCTTAGATGGATTGGAATCAACGGTAAAGAAAGCATGTCCATCAAGAAGAAAAGTCAATTTTGTAAGATATGCCGATGATTTTATTGTAACGGCAGACACAAAAGAGCTGATTGAAGAAAAGATCATTCCGGCAATAAATGAGTTTCTCAAACCAAGAGGATTATCACTATCGGCCGAGAAAACAAAGATTGTCCATATAGACCAGGGATTTGACTTCCTTGGGCAGCATTTGCAAAAATATCGTAATAAATTAATTATTACTCCAGCCCAAAGAAACGTAAAAGATTTTCTGGGGAAGGTAAAGGATAAGATTAAAAACAGTCGGGGATGGAAAGCCGGTGATATGATAATAGCTCTGAAACCAATAATTAAAGGATGGAGTGAATATCATAAATGTATACAAGCAAGCAAAGCATTCTCACGGGCAGATAATGTCATATTCAATTCACTGTGGAGATGGGCAAGGAAAAGGCACTCAGGGAAGAATTGCGGATGGATTAAGAAGCAATATTTTAATCATCCGAAATACAAATGGGTGTTCAGTTGCTGGAGTAAAGCCAAGACAGGCGAAAAGAAGCTGATGGAATTACCCAGGGTTTCATATACAAAATTAGTCAGATATATCAAGATTAAAGGCGAAGCAAATCCATTTAATCCGGAATATGCTGGTTATTTTTATATGAGAAGAGTATCAAGCAATACTTGCGCAATATAAACTAACAATTTAACTGCCGGATTACAATAGAATGTAATCTTATAAGGGCTTGAGCCGTGTGCTGGGAAACCAGCCCGCACGGTTCTTAGAGGGCGAGGGAGACGTAAGTCTCCCAATCTACTCGGTATTTACTAAAAGCATAAGAAGGCCATTATAATTCATGGAATATTTACTGTTTTCGCAGCTTACTGAAACAGACTTCGATGAAATAGTACTAAGCGTGGGTGGAAGACGATATAGTGAAGATTCTAATATTCGAGATTTGAATTGTGACTATATCCTTGACGATGCTGTCATAGAACTAAAAATCATTGGAGAAGAGCCAATTGATAAAAAGATTAAACAAGAGAAACTTGCTAAATTATTTCGCTCAGATACTAAAACCGTGATATTGAATCCCCTTGATTTGGATCATGACGGTAAGCGTAGATACTATCAAGAATTAGCGACCCCTATTAAAGGCCAGTTGAAAAAAGCATCAAAACAGCTCAAGGTATCAGCAGATACGGTTAATGCCAATGTAAAGATAGCAATTATAATGAATAACGGTCTTACAATGACTGGCCATGATGAATTTCGGCGGTTAGCCATTGAACGTACCAAAAATGATACTTCTGGTATCGATATCTTGATTGTTTGTGGAATGTATTATTTCTCAGACAAATTCGATTCGTATGCCTTCTTTGAGTTTAATGATATTAGAATCCAAGGAAAAGAGCGATCAGATTTGATTCAAAAACTGCGTGGTGCGTGGTTTAAAAAAGTCGAGCAGTATATGACGCAACAAATAGTTGACCTTAATATCAAACGTACAAAGGAACCTATACAGGATCTCTTTTTCGAACTTGATGGCGTTCGATACGTTA
>JAHEYR010000278.1 GCA_023251485.1 Bacteroidales bacterium | reverse complement strand
TATAATGAAGATCAGGGCATTTTCTATTTTACTTCTGATGAAGATGAGCCATTGGTCGCCCGACGATTTGAATTACATGATGGCGTCACTCCTTCACCTAATTCAGTAATGGCACGCTCTCTGGTGCGACTGGCTGTTTATTTTGAAAAAGGAAAATATAGGGAGAATGCGCAACGTGCATTGGATGTGCTGGGCGATCTCCCACTGCAACATCCTTCTTCTTTTGCTAATTGGGCTATTTTAAGATTGGATTTATTGAAAGGTCCATCCAGTGTGGTCTTTAATCTGATTGATGGATTGAAACAGCGGAAAAGGATTGGTGCCTCATTTTTACCTTTTGCAGCGATGGCCGGTAATCATTTAGATCTTCCTCTTACTTCATATTATCGCGATGTAACGAAAACGGGAGTCTTTATCTGCTCAGACCGACAGTGTTATCCCCCGGTACAGTCGCCACAAGAGATTCTCTTATTGTTAGATAGCTTTGAAAAATAGTATTAGACAACACATTTATTCTTAAAAAAGATATTAACAAGATAAGTTCTTCTGAAGCGTGTATGATCTCTCAAATTGTTCGTAATAAAATTTTATTAAAACTAAGTAATAACCACTCATCCTTATTTACCTTTGTAGTGTAAATTCATCAGGTATGTTTCGGACGATATTCTCCATAGTAAAAAATAAATTTGTAATTGTTTTGGTGTTGTTTGCGGTATGGTTGATTGTCTTCGATAAGAATAATGTATTACAACAAATCGAAGCAAAACGTACACTACATCGCTATCAGCAAGAGAAACAGTTTTATATTCAGCAGATTAAAGCGGATAGTGAAGCTACCTATGATCTGATGTCGGATACCGCACATCTTCAAAAGTTCGCTCGCGAGAAGTATTTCATGAAGAAAGATAGCGAAGATGTATTTATGATGATTCCAAAAGAGAAAAAGGGGAAATAGTAAGATCAGTTTTTTACACCGGATCCACATCAATGATGATTCTAATCTGTTTAAATTCAGGGATCATTACAAACTCGTTACAACTTTTGCGTAATTGATCTTTCATGATCGCTAAATTAGAACTCCGCTCGAATTTAATCAGGATGTTTTTAAGATAATTATTTCGAACCCGACTAACTGAAGGAAACTCAGGTCCTAATATTCGTTTTCCAAAAGATATTTTTAGTATTCGGGCCAACTCGCTGGCTGCCTTATTGAGGGTCTCTTCCTCCTTGTGCTGGAGTGTCAGTTTTACGATTCGATAAAAGGGAGGGTATTTAAAATTTCTGCGCTCAAGTATCTGACTATTATACATGGCGTCATAGTCGTTTGCCATTACATATTGTATAACAGCATGTTCTGGATTATGTGTTTGAATGATAACCTTTCCTCTCTTGTTTCGTCGTCCGGCCCTTCCACTTACCTGCGCAATTAACTGAAAGCTACGTTCAAAGGATCTGAAGTCAGGATAACTGATCATGTTATCAGCATTTAGAATTCCAACCAGACTCACATTGTCGAAATCTAATCCCTTCGTTACCATTTGTGTGCCGACCAGAATATCGATCTTCTTATTTTCAAAATCGGAAATGATTCTTTGATGAGCCGACTTGCTACGGGTTGTATCCAAATCCATTCGTTCTATGATAGTTCCGGGCAGCATCAACTGTAGCTCCTCTTCAACTTTTTCAGTACCGAAGCCTTTCATCTTTAATGATGTATTATTGCATTCGGGGCATTTCTCAGGAATACGGGTGGTGTAACCACAATAATGACAGCGGAGGTGATTCTCTTTCTTGTGATAAATCAACGTCACATCGCAATTCACACATTGCGGCATCCAGTTACATGCATCACATTCAATGCGAAGCGAAAAGCCTCTTCTGTTTTGGAACAAGATGACCTGTTCTTTATTCTGAATAGCCAGTTTGATATTTTCGATAAGATAGTTTGAAAAGTGACTGGCCATCTCTTTTCTTTTTGTCGCTTCTTTGATGTTAACACATTGAACTTCTGGGAGCAACATCCCTCCATAGCGTTTGGTAAGCTCTACAAGGGCATATTTGCCATCTCTAGTGTTGTAAAAGCTTTCAATAGATGGGGTAGCCGAGCCAAGAAGTGTTTGGGCTCCATGCATATGCGCAAGCATAATGGCCGCATCACGGGCATGGTATCGCGGAGCAGGATCCATCTGTTTGTAGGATGAATCGTGTTCTTCGTCGATAATGATAAGTCCAAGGTTTTCGAAAGGAAGGAAAAGAGCAGATCGGGCTCCTAACACTACACTATATTGTTGAAAATCATTCTGAAAGTTGCCAATTAAAACCCTATTCCATATTTCAACCCGTTCCTGTTCATTATACTTTGAATGGTAGATTCCCACTTTAGGTCCAAAATATTTACGAAGGCGAGTGATTATTTGGGAGGTTAAAGCAATTTCGGGTAGGAGATACAATACCTGTTTCCCTTGGCTGATCGTCTCTTCAATCAGCCGGGTATATATTTCCGTTTTACCAGAACCTGTGATCCCATGTAATAAAACGGTATCCTTTGCCGTGAAGGCATCTTTAATTTCATCGAGCGCAGTTTGTTGAATATCTGTTAGTTCAATTTGATTCGCACTCATCTCTGCGACAGCCTCCTGTAGGCGACTTACCTCTTTTTTATAGGTCTCAAGAATCCCTTTTTCAAGTAAGGCTTTTAACAGTGCAATCCCATTTTTGAAATCTTTTAGGAGCTCCTCTCTTGTAACCTCGCGTTCTTGTGCGGTAAAACATCTGGATAACGAAACATAGCGCATCAATAATTCGAGCTGCTTAAAAGCTCTGCTGCTTAGTTTATTAAATTCCTCACCAAGTAGCTCTTCGCTTTCATGAAGTTCTCCTTTTAGCCGAAGATAGGTTACCAGCTTTGGCCTGTATCGTTCGGTAAGCTCTTCTTGTGTTAGAATTACTCCTTTTTCAATCAATGTTTTAATGAGTGGGATGACTTTGGCCATATCCACTATCCTTGAGGCATCTGTTATGGTGATTACCTTTTGGAGTTCGAGTGCTTCAACAAT
>JAHEYR010000277.1 GCA_023251485.1 Bacteroidales bacterium | reverse complement strand
AGATTTCATAACGGATGATGGGTTATATCCGGATCTGAAACAAAGCAAACTACTGCGAAAGAGCCCATCTAGATTCAATTGATAAACGATGCCACCCACAATATATTCGCCAGAGACCGTTGTATTTGTTTTTTCAACCCCTATCATCGATGGCATGTTTATATTTACCTTATCGAAGATATTCACATCTTTGTTGGGATTGATGTGCAGCAACAGAAGGTTCTTGAAAAAATCCATATTATAGTGAACATTAGTTGCCATCGCCTTGTAATAATTGGCATGCATGTTCTTATTGTTCAGAACTGCAGGGATTAAATTGAAAGTGATATCTTTGGTTTTCGTCTTATCTTTATAGGAATACTTGGACATCTTGTTTTTGGTGAAATCGATCACCCCAGCAACGATTTTTTCCAAATCATAATGCCCAAACTGTGCTGAATAAGCCCCTTTTTTGTTGTTAGAACCCATCGCGTTCATGATGTTGTAGCTGTTATAGAATATGGTGTCTCCACCGTCTATGGCGTTGGAAATCGTCGCTTCTTGATCGAAAACAGCATTCTTCGTTATCTTTGAATTTTGAACAGTATCCAGTGATGTGATGATCATTTTACTGTTGCGAGTGACCCCTAAAGATATTGCATCGTCTGGCTTAAACGACCGCTTCAATACATCATGCAGAAATGAGTAATTGTTCTGCGAAGCCTGTATCCAATTCATATTATCTGAAGTCTTCACTCGGGAATCCAAAGCGAAACCCATCTCGCTGGCCAATGACGCGAATACATCAACGGACGTTTGATTTGAAAATGATCTGGTCTGTATTGGCTCGAACGTCTTGTTGTTTTTCAAATATCCAGTCATCTTGATTATGCAACTATTGATCTTATCACCATCTTTGTTGATCACTTCATAATCATTCAAGAGGAACTCCATATTCAGGACAGGAGCAGTAACACTTGATCTCGAAACAGATATTTTGATTACATCATTATCTTCCAGTGGGTAGTTTTCCAAGAACAATCCATTGTCTTGAATAGTCAGATAAATAGTCGGGATGATATCGAAGATGTTCTCTCTGATAACACAGTCTAAAATGTTCTGGTTGAGAAACTCCACACCTTTGATGGAAACGACGCAACTGTACTCTGTCCGAGTAAAGCTAAGATCTGCGGGGATCTTTTTAGGAGACATGGCCATAGTATTATGACCTGTTCTGATTGAAGATCAAGAAATCGTTCATATCAGCTGGGGCCGGAATGCGTAATATCTGGCCAGCGTACAAATCACTAAATGCGTCATGAATGCCATTGATACTCATGATAACCCACCATTGACCCATTGCTTCTACTGACCCGTATGCTTTGATAGCGATGATGTCAGGACGAGCGAGGTCTTGCTCGGTTACGAGATACTTCGACATCGGACGATTGAACTTGAACTCATTTATCGAATTGGATAGCATATCGTAACTTCTGGGGAACGATTCAGTCTGCAATTGAAAAAAGGATGTTCTGTTGAATTTATCAGCCACGATCGTTACTTCCTGCTTATTCTATTTCGATTTCCGATAATAAGTCCGGTGGCCCCCCGACCTGCTCCTTTTTGAGCTACCTCTGGAGTAGATAGCGAGAGACTTATATCACAATACAAAGGACCAGCATCAGTCATCTCTTTTGAAAATTCAACTGATACATTCTCTATCAAGAATTCATTCGTAAAATAGTTAGATACCGTCACTAATACCGGAGTAGGATTATTAGTAACTGCTTCCTTTATTAGGCGGGCACCTTTTTCCACCAAGCCGGATTTAATCTCCGCGCCAAGGGTTGTTTGAGCAAAACCTGAACCGGCACCGCCCACGAGAATGGCGTTACCGAGCGATGCGCCTTGAAGAAAAGCGAAGCCGCCGAAGAGAGCAAAATCAGAAGCTTCATTTAAATTGGATAAATCAAAATTTGCACCAGTGGCTATCTTCTCTATAATATCACTAATCGATTTATCAGTAGTTGGCAACGCTGCATTCATAAGCATCAATGTCGAAATGACAGGAGAACCCACGCCTTCCCAATCAACGATTCTAATCTTGGGTTCTATCCTGATATAACTACCGCCTTTGTAATATTTCCTCGTAGCTATTCCAGTATTAAACAAACTTTTATTTACCGCAAGATTCGCTAAATTGCTAGTCGTCCCAAAATATTCATTCAGATGCATCACCTGCTCATAATTAGCCTCAATAGAAAATTTCAAGGTCTCTTGCAGCAGTCCCTTCACGAGACCGTTGGGTGTTAATATCTTTATGCTATTGAGAGAATCTCTAGCTAACGGATATGCTTTATTTTTGTCTATTATAGTTGTCATCCGAATGGTTTAGGATTTGGTATCCATGAACCCCTTTGTGGTATCTGAGATGTTGGTTGCATTTGTTCTTTTAATCTCTCGAAAAATTTATCCAGAAATTCTCCACCAAAATAGTCTTTGAGATCGCCTGGTCCGTTTTCTGTTTCCATCTTAACAGTATCATCAAGATCACTTTTTGTAGCTTTCATTACAAATCGTGCTGTAGAGGATGTATCTGCAGACTTCAATAACCCAAATGGTTTTGGCTGTTTACCTATAATTTTTCCAGAGGAATTAAAAACATTGCCGAATCTTTGGAAACTAGCAGTCGAATCGTTACTATTTCTAATATTGGTATTATCATTGAGAACCGAGTCTATAAAACTCTGCGGGAATCCTTTATCTGAAAGAGAGTTTTTAAGGCCTCGATCTGCATTCCAGTTGAAGAATTTCCCTATAAAATTTGGATTGGGATCACGAAATTTTCTTCTGGTTATCTGACGAGCAAATTCTTCTCTATCACCAAGATGGCGATGTCGCAGCATGAACGGATGCCAAGGTTCCAGCGAATCACTTAATCGCCCTTTCATTTTTCTAAAAGCGTCATCATGAACAGAGTCTATTTGCGGATCATCATCGCGATTATAATATCTTTTTGAGAGCAGGGACGGGAAGTGCCTATTGATGGTGGGTGCGAGGGCGAGAATAGCACCGAGAAG
>JAHEYR010000096.1 GCA_023251485.1 Bacteroidales bacterium | reverse complement strand
CTCAACAAAAATCTGATACCAGATTACGTTTTTAGACCAAGCCGGGGGCTGATTAAATGGGGTGTTTTGCTGGGCTTCTGTTTTTAATAGGGTACAGAAGAGTATAAGTATAAAAAACAGGATACTTTTTTTCATCGGTTTATTTGAATTGCTTATCTGATAACTAAACGCTGACTCATGGTTCTGGCACCTTGTTGAATCTTTACTAAATAGATGCCTGGATTAGGACTTGCAAGGCCAATGTTTTTAAGGTTCGTTGTTGTTGTGGTATTCGCTTGTAAGGTAAGCATTGACGATGCTACTCTTTGTCCGGTCATCGCATATACATCTATAGATGTACTTCCTCCTTTAGTACTGGAAAGCTCAAGAGAGGTATCGCCATTGGAAGGGTTGGGGTAAATTGAAAGATTAAATGCGTTAGTAGGTGCTGTTGGGTTATCTTCAATGCCTGTAGTTGTAAAGTTGGTATAGAGACGGTATTCACCGGGTTGCAGATTGAATGTCTGCGATGTAGACGTTACATTCAATGTTTGCTGCTTGAAATATTCATAGTACGTTCCGGTTGAAGGGAAGGTGACTGTATAATTTGCACTGACCACATCCACATTTCCCAACACAACAGCATAACTGGCATCTTTTCGTAATACAATACTTTTTTGAGCTCCGGTTAAGTCTGTTGTGAAATCTGTAGTTGAAAAGACCGGATAGTTTTGTTTTAATTTAATGAGTTGGCTGAATGTGTTGTAGAGTGCCAACCGGTTAGGGTCAGTAAGGTAGTCCGGTTTTAGCGGCTTGGCATCGGTTCTGCAGTTGTTGTTAATCGTTAAATCGGCACAGGTATTGATTGAATAGTCGTATCCAAGTTCGCCAAATTGCCAGATCATCTTAGGTCCGGGTATCGTGAAGAAAAGATTAGCACATAATGCAGCACGATTCAGAGCGGTTGCCAATGTCTTAGTACTGTATGATCCTTGTGTATTTCCATAGGTGATGTCCTTATATACTTGTCGTTCTTCATCGTGACTTTCCATATAGCTAACCAGTGTCGGATTGGTCCATGCACGGGCTTTATAGCTGCCCCATGAAAGATCGCTTGTTGAAGTATAGCCCATTGAGGCTTCACAATAACTATTATTGATATTACCCCAAATCATGAGTCCGAAATTGCTTAGTTCAGTCTCTTCTGTGTTTGCACAGAAATGCTCAAGAATGACATAGGCATTCGATTTTCTTTTCCATATCTCGGTTCCCATTCTTTTTAAAATGGCAATACGTGAGGCATCATAAGGGGTTCCTTCTCCGGGTGTATTGGTAAAGCCCTTGGTGAAGTCGAAACGATATCCATCAACGTGATACTCTTTCATCCAGTATGAACAGACACTATCCACTAATGCTTTCGTGTCAAGGCTTTCGTGGTTAAAGTCGTTGCCATAACTATAACTCGTATTGGGTGAAGTAACATTGTACCATGGGTTATTAGCTGCCGGTCGCGAATTGGCTGTATCCCAGTATAGCTGGGCGAAGGGTGAATTATTGTAAGAGTGGTTTAAAACTTCATCTAAAATAACAGCAATACCTTGTTTGTGGCATTCGTCGATTAATGATTTCAAATCGTTCTTTGGACCATAGTATTTATCGGGTGCAAAGTATAGTGCAGGATTATAACCCCAACTGAGGTTGCCATCAAATTCGTTGACCGGCATCAGCTCGAGTGCATTTATTCCAAGATTTTTGAGGTAAGTAAGCTTGCTTATTACACCCTGATAGTTGTGGGTATCCGTAAAATCGCGTACCAACAGTTCGTAGATTACCAGATTATTATTTGCAGGAGGGGTAAAGTTGGTGACTTGCCAACTATAAGGCGTTTGGCCAGTTTGCAATATCGAGACCAGTCCTGTTGTTTTGCCTGTAGGGTAAGCTTTTAAATTAGGATAGGTTGCAGCAGGTATCGAGGAGTCATTCCATGGGTCGAGCACTTTATCTGTGTAAGGATCAGGGATTCTGATTGTGCCATCGACCAGATATTGAAATCCGTATTCGGTGCCTTTGGTCAGGTTATTTATGTTTAACCAGTATGTCTTTCCGTCGGGTGTAACGTTCATCTGGTAATTGGCATCGGGCACCCAATTATTGAAATCACCTAAAACGTAAGCATTTTGTTTTAGCGGTGCATAGAGAACTAAGCAAACTGAGTTATCGCCGGTATAATTAGTTCCGGGACGCATACCAGCAGGTAGTGCCGCTGTTGTAGGTGTTTGTGCTACCAAGAATGTAGTTGAGTCTTTTGCTGTTGTACCACCTGTCGCTGTGGCAATGGCTTTAAGTGTGTGATTTCCTTGTGCGAGACCTGTGATAGTCTCGGTATAAGATGTCCCACTATTACTCGTTCTAAGAGTATTATCTAAATATATGTCTAATTTATTGGCATTTGAAACATTTACCTGGACAGCAATAGATGCGCCGCTGTTAAAAATGGTTCCATTAGCAGGGGAGGCAACAGATACGGTTAGGCCAGCATCATAGACTGTTTGAAATATATCCGCTCCACCTGTAGCACGGCCGGTTTTAGTAGCGCCACTGTTTCTAAATACAAAGGCAATTTTCAAAATCTTTTCGCCAGCCGGTACTCCATAGAAAGCACGTATGCTTGGTGTAATACTTAACTGCCATTTATCACTACCTAAAGAGGTTAGTTTGGCTTTTGGAATGTCGGTAGCCCATGCTGAAATAACATAAGCCCATTGGCCAGCACTTTTATCTGTTATAACGCCTGTATGGGCATATACGTCGGTGCCGGTGTAACCCATAAGGCCCTTGTCACCTTGCGTAGCATCAAAAGTAACCGTTACCGCATCACTTTCTGTAGGTAGGGCGGGTACCGTTGTAACTTGAGAAAAAGCGGTATGGACCAATAAAATAGAAAAGATAATGAGTAGGGTTTTCTTCATTTGGATTTTGGGTAAATAGAATTTGGGCTGAAATTAGAGGAGGATAGATAAAAAAAAGAGATAGTGGACAGTTGCCTATCCACTATCTCATTAATCAGGTTGATTAATTCTTAACTAATTTGTATCTGTAAATTGGAGGTACACTAAAGTCAAGCGTGATTGTATAATTTCCGGCAACAGTTACAGGAATATTTGCAGTACCTAAATCCAGCTTTCCAGCTGAAGCTCCGATACCATAATTTAAATCCCATGCTCCGTTTGCTCTGAACTTTATTTCGCCAACAGTAAGGTCGGTTGTAACGGTCCAGACTTTAGTGGTTGGGTTGTAGGTCATATTCTGATCGCCATTCCATCCATTAGCTGTAGCACTACCAATAACGCCCCACGTGGTTTTTGTAAGAGAAATGGTTGATTCGTTGGTGTTAACATTTACTTTGTAATATCCTACAGCAGGAATTACAAGGTTGCCACCAGTAGCACTTAATGTGCCTGCAGCTGCTCCACCACCCCAGTTTGTTCCATTCCAATCAGCTTGAGAGGTTATTTTGTATTCGCCGGTTGTGGCAAAGTTTACATATCCTTCATATTTGCCATCACCTTTTATTGATGCAAGGAAAGGAGCCTTGTCAGGAGACCAGTCACTAGTGTACCCACTAGCACCTTGATATCCGCCAGGGACAAATACCTTAGCATAAATGATAGGAATGAAGTAAGGAGTGTAGGTGGCACTGATAACAGGAGAATAAGCCACTTTAACACTGTCGTTAATCCATGCTTTTATTCTGAATTCAACAGCAGTAGGCTGTGGAGCTTCAGGATCAGCTTGTAACGTGAGCAGTTTGTTATTCAGGTCGTTTGTTACCATTGCAAGGGTATAGGTGCTGTTTAAAACAGTACTTGCAGGAGAACCAAGACTGAGAGCAGACGCAAAGTTATTGCCCTTTTTGTCCATCTGTAATGTGTAGGTTACAGAAGCTTTGAATCCATAAGTTGCTGCATTCCAGATGACATTAATGACAGCGTCTTTGTTGGCTTTGTCGAGCACAACAGTAGATCCGCTTGTTAGTCCGGCAGTGATGGTCGGAGCTGTTGGGCTGGTGCTTAGTAGCGTTTTTATTTCATCTTTTTTGCAAGAAGTTATAAACGCTACACCAAGTATCGTGATTAAAAATATAGCAATTTTTTTCATATCCGTAAATATTAATTGTAACCAGGATTTTGTTTTAGTGTAGGGTTAGCTCCGAGGTCGGCAGAAGGAATTGGGAATATGTTAAGGTAAGCTTGAGTAGCTGCACCTGCTGCAGAATTTCCTTTCCAAGGCCATAGATAAGATCCAGTGCTGAATTTGTCGAATCTGATAAGGTCGGTTCTTCTATAACCTTCCCAATAAAGTTCGCGTCCACGTTCATCTAACATGAAATCAAGCGTTAGATTTGCACTTGTGATATTGCCTGTGGTTCCACCATAAGCTCTGGTTCTGATTGCATTTACATAACCAAGTGCTGTATTGGCATCACCGCCTGTACCACCTCTTAATACTGCTTCTGCATACATTAAGTAAACATCAGCAAAACGGAATAATGGGTAATCTGTGTCAACGAAGTCAGGGTCTGCATGTGGAGCAGCAGCACCGGTTGATGTAAGATTTCTGAATTTAGTGATAGCCCAACCATCAGTGAATTGTCCAATGTCGTTGATTTCCAGCGATTGTCCATCTGACCAAAATAATGAACGGCTATCTTTTGTTGTTGGATTAACAGTTGCACTTGCTTTAAGAGCATCTGTTGTAGAAACGTCAGCATTTCTGGTAAAGGTTTTAACAAAAGCACTGGTTGTTCTGATACCACCCCAACCACTACCCACACCAATCATAGAAGGAGGAATACTTCCACCTAACGCAGCATGAACTAAATAAGTCATTCCACCATAAGTTTTGGTATGTTGTCCATCACTGGTGATCGGGAAGATCATTTCAGGGCTGGTGTTATTATCTGCAAGGAAGTTATTCAAATATTTTGGACTTAAGCTGTATTTGCCACTCGAAATAACTTTATTACAATAGGTGATACAGTCGGTTGACCGGTCTGTTCCTATATAAACTTTTGCATTTAGATATAACTTAGCAAGTAGTGTCCATGCAGCACCTTTGTCAGCTCTTGCATATTCAAACTTAGGATCACCAAGTACAGTCTCAATGGCTTTTAATTCACTTTCAACATAAGTAAATAAAGCAGCTCTGGTGGTCTGTTTTGGATAGAATGCAGCAGGCTTGTCGGCTTCTGTAACGAAAGGAGGATTGCCAAACATATCAATAGCATGATAGTAAGCCAATGCTCTTAAGAAACGTGCCTCAGCATTGTATTTTATAATATCAGGATCTGTATTTCCAGCAGTAGCTCTGATATATTCGTTACAAAGTGTAACGGTATACATGATACGAGAGTAAATAGCAGCAATGAATACATCGGATGCAGTCCATGTTTGCCAGTGGAAATTCTTGATAGTGGCATCGTTCCAAGCCATAACAGCTTCGTCGGTGGTTAATTCCTGACAGTTCCAGAATTGGCGGAGGTAGTTTCCAAAACCTTCATCAATACCTGCGATATCCGGTTGGCCGGAGGCACCTTGTTGTCCGCTGATAGCCAAGGTAGCATAAAGTTTTGCTAAGCCTTCTTTGTATGCTGCGGGTGAGTTATAAACAGTTGCCGATGTCATGACATTTTTGTCCAACGGGGTAACATTCAAGTCTTTCATACAAGAAGTTACCATCAAGGCCGAAAGAACAAAGGCTATTGATAATACTTTATATTTTTTCATTTTTCTTCCTCATTAAAATTAAAAAGTAAGATTTACGCCAAGTAAAAAGACTCTTGGACGAGGATAAACATTATTGTCAATCCCTCCATCAACTTCAGGATCCAATCCTTTGTATTTGGTTATAACAAAAACATTCTGAACAGTAAAGCTTAAACGGGCTTTTAGTTTCTGGCCTAGAATTGTTCCGAAATTATATCCAGCGCTAATATTATCCATACGGAAGAAAGAAGCGTTTTCAATATAATAATCAGAGAAATACTGAGGGTTGATAAAGTTTGTACCCGTTATCTGTTTTGGAAGGTTGTTGAAGAACCCGGATTGGTTATAGAAACTGCTGTAGTTTGCTTGTGATGAAGCATAGTTATTGTAAACATAGTTTCCAATATTTGCTCTACCAGAGAAAGAAAAATCAAACTTCTTGTACATAAATCTTGATGAAATACCAATGGTTTGATCTGGAGCAGGTTTTTTGTAGTGGTATTTGTTTAGTTCATTGCCTGAAACTGTTCCGCCGTTACCTGATCTGTCTACATATAATCCTTCAATTGGCATTCCGTTTGATCCATAAACCTGCTGGAATACATAGAATGAGTTATTTGGATAGCCAACACGTACATTCTGAATGTAGTTACCTACACCACCATTGATTGTTCCAAAAGCAACACCTGCATAGTTTGGATCATCAGTTTTGGTCAGCTTGGTAACTTTGTTTTCGTTGTAAGCAAAGTTTGCCCCAATTGTCCAGAAGATATCTTTTTTCGAGATAACCTGAACATTAACGGTTGCTTCGACCCCTTTGTTCTCAAGGTTACCAACGTTGGTCGTTAAGAAGTTAGAGAAGTTACTACCGGCAGCAATTGGAATATTGTTGATCAAGTCGTTCGTCTTTCTGATATATGCATCAACAGAACCGGTGATACGATCTTTGAAGAATCCAAAGTCAAGACCAATATTCTGCGTTACTGTAGACTCCCACTTGATGTTTGCATCGTATGCATTTGGACGCAGTGTGCTGTAGAATGTGTTTCCAAACTGATACTGAGCAGTAGTTTCACTTAATTTATAAACAGCTAAAGCTGGATAGTCGTTACCAATATTTTCCTGACCGGTAATACCATAACCTAAGCGAAGTTTTAATTCAGAAAGTGCAGATACATTTTTCAAGAATGACTCTTCTTTTAGTTTCCATGCTAAAGCAGCTGATGGGAATATCCCTTCTCTGTGTCCGCTGGCAAAACGAGATGAATTATCATCACGAACAGTAACCGTTAAAAGGTATTTGTCCATTAATGTATAGTTTACTCTTCCTAAATAAGAAATGAGGAAGTGTTCAGTAGGAGTAGTAATAGGATCAGTTGTTGATGTTGAGGTTCTGAACCAGTTATAATTAGATTGCCAGAATTTAGAATATTCGTAACCTGCCAATACATCAAGTTTACTCTTGATTTCTTTAAGGTCTTTAACGTATTGAAGGTTGAAGTTTAATAACTGAGTCTTTCCTTTTCCGGTATAATCAGTGAATGCACCTGTTCCACCTCTGACAGTCCAAGGAGCGTTAATAGGTTGGTTGTTATGACCCTTGCTGTCATAATAGTCGTAACCAAGATTCAATTTAGCACTCAAATCAGGTAGGAAATGGAATTTGTAATCTAAATTCAAGTTGCCAATACTTCTGTATACCGTTGATGTGTTGTCAGTTTGGTTAAGTAAAGCAACAGGGTTGGATGGTCCAATTCCATTTGGATGTCCATCAGGGTTCATTTGGCCATTAGCCAAATTATCTGTAAGATCTACCCATGTAAAATATCCTCCCCATTTTGTGTTACCATTAGTAACAGGTTGGGTAGGATCAAAAGAAGTTGCAGCACCAATAGCTCCTGTATTACCAAAATTCTCTTTCGAGTATACACCTTTTAAGTTTAAGTCCACTTTAAGGTGTTTGTCAAAGAATGTAGGGCTCAAAGAGATTGCCATTGTATTTCTTTTCAGATTGGTAGTCTTTAAAATACCATTATTGTCTGTGTAACCAAGAGATACACGATAAGGGGTGTTGTTGAAAGTTCCAGAAGCACTCACGTTATGATCCTGTCCGATAGCAGATCTGTAGATCTCTTTTTGCCAATCGGTATTGGCAGTACCAAGACGTTTCAATGCCGCTGCAGACAAACCGGAAAGTTTTGATGTCAGTAACTGTTGTGCCAACGTACGATATTCATCACCAGTATAAACATCCATAAACTTAGGAGCTTCGCCAATGGACATGTTTCCATTGTAAGTGAGCTCCATTGCTCCGCTCTTACCTTTCTTGGTGGTGATAATAATAACTCCGTTTGAAGCTCTTGAACCATAGATAGCGGTTGATGAAGCGTCTTTCAAAACAGTAAATGATTCGATATCATTAGGGTTAATTGTAGAAAGTGGATTGCTCATCCCTGAGACTCCCTTGCTGTCAATGGCTACACCGTCGATAACGATCAATGGGTCATTGCTGGCACCCATTGATGACCCACCACGGATTCTGATTGTAGCACCACCGCCGGGAGCACCACCATTAGATGTGATGACAACACCAGAGCTCTTACCTACCAATAATTCTTGTGGTGAAGTGATAGCGCCTTTGTTGAAGTCTTTAGATCCTACGGCAGATATAGATCCTGTGGCATCAGTTTTTCTTACTGTACCATAACCTACGACAACTACTTCAGAAAGCATTTCTGCAGTAGCTGCTAATTGTACATTTAAAACATTTTTTCCTGTGGCAGCAACTTCTTGTTTTGTGTATCCCATATAAGAGAACACGAGAGTACTAGCTGCTTTACGTGATACTGCAATGCTATAAGTTCCATCAAAATTGGTGATAGTAGCTTGCTGGGTTCCTTTTACAGAAACGGTCACGCCTACAAGAGGTGTGCCATCCTTAGCGTCGGTTACCTTTCCCGAAACTTTATTAGACTCCTGTGCGATCAGGCTTCCTGTGCAAAACAGAAAGAAAAACACAAGGAGCGGTAACCTTTTGAGTAAATGGTATTGCTTCTTCATTTTTTTTGGTTTGTTTGTTAGTACTTAGCTGGTGTTCTAAGGCTGATTTCTTTTTCAAATATAAAACAAAAAAATGCGAAAAAAGCATTTAACGTGCTGAAAATCATCGTAAACGACACCGCAAACGTTTGCGGTACTTTGAAACATTCCTAATTTAGACCCTTTCTTATCCCCTTTAGTGCTTTTTTTGTGAAAAATCAAGTTTGTATACCTCTAAAATGAGAAAAAATTCTCCATTTTTTACGCTAAGTCAAAAAAACACGTTAGCAAAAATTAACACAACGTAATATATTTGTTAATAATGTGTTAAGCAGTGAATAAATATCGTAACTGAATATTTTGATCGAAATTCTTAAAACCACCATTTTAAATTTTTTCAATTCTTCATTATTTTTCTTGTTATTTGCAGCAAAAAAGAAATTCAGTTTTGCTTGAGATTTGATCGATCTCAATAATTCTTTGTATATTTAACCACCCACTCAACTTAACATATCTCAATCTGCTTTTGTATATGAAAAACCATCCAGCTACAATTAAAGATATTGCACGAGAACTAGGGATTTCACCTTCCACCGTTTCGCGTGCCTTAAAAGATCATCCGGATATTAGTCCTGATACGAAACGGTTGGTAAGTGAACTTGCGATTAAGCTAAGATATAAACCTAATGCAATAGCACTTAGTTTAAAAAACAGACGCAGTAATGTGGTTGGGGTGATCATTCCGGAGATCGTTCACTTTTTCTTTTCTTCTGTCATCAGTGGGATACAAGATGTGGCCAGCAAAAATGGATATAATATAATGGTGAGTCAGACCAATGAGCAATATGATAATGAAGTGGCAGCTGTCAATGCGTTTATGGATGGACGTATAGATGGTATGTTGGTATCGGTTGCAAAAGAGACTTCAGATTATGACCATCTCAGAAAGCTGGAAGAGGAGGGGATTCCCATTGTGTTTTTTGATCGAACGATTGAAGATTATGAATCCGATTATGTCGTGATTGATGATTTTGGTGGTGCCTATTCAGCTGTTGAACATCTGATAAAGACGGGTAAGCGCAAAATCGTTCACTTCTCGGGGCCTCAGAACCGGTTGATAGGGAAAAATAGATTCAATGGGTATAAGCAGGCTCTGGAGGATTACGGTATTGAATTGGATGAAGAGTTAGTGATTCATGCTGATAACTTCTATAAAGGGATTCATGGCGTCAACCAATTAGTTGATCAGGGAACGGTATTTGATGCGATTTTTACGGTTAATGACTTTACCGCTATTGGCGTTATCAAAACGTTGAAGGCACGTGGATTTAGTGTTCCTGAACAAGTTGCCGTTGTCGGTTTTGGTGATGAAGATATAGCTCATATGTTCGATCCTATGTTGACAACTGTTTCACAGCCGGGTGATGTGATGGGACGTCGGTCGATGGAATTGTTGATGCGAAAGTTGAAGACTGATAACTGGATTGAGCATGAAACGATTGTTCTGAGTACAAACCTTGTCATTCGAAATTCGACAGTGCCTATTTATTGAAAATGGATACCTATATATCGGTGTGAAGAACTCAAAAAAAGCTGATTGCTAGGTCTTCTTCAAAAAATCACCATCAATGATCATTAGTTTTACTCCATCTTTTGTGATAGAACGGTGTGAACTTAATTCATCAGAGACAACATACGTCGATCCTTTAGTTAGGATGAACGATTGTCCATCCTCTAATTCAGATGTGAATTCGCCCTCCAAACAGTGAACGATATGCCCTTTCTGACACCAGTGGTCTGCAATATATCCTTTTGAATATTCTACGATTCGTATTCTTAATCCATGAAATTGAATTGTTTGCCAAAATGCAGTTCCACTTTCTCCTTTATGCTCTGTCCGTGGTACTGTTGTCCAGTCGATAGTTTGAAATGGGATGTTCTTATCTGTATTCATAGGATGTCATTTACTTGTTAAATGTAATCAAAAAAAGCGTCTGGTATAGATTCTGTTTTTTTACATATGCTTCAGGAATGTTCAGTTTGATCGTAGCTTATTAGTCGAATCTTTTCAGTATTTTGATTTATTAATGTTGTTTTCTAATAAAATTAAATTGTACTTTTATAACTAGCTTTCAAAAGGTGTGAAGCTGAGTAAGTTGTTTTTTATGGTAAGCAATGGATTCGCTAAATGTAATAGGAGTACTATGAACCTCAGATATACGATATGCCTCTTTGTGTTTTGCAACTGTTTGTTTAGTATGCCCTTTGTTCAAGCACAAAATAAAACCAGTTATTACATTAGCGTGAAGGGTAATGATGCAAATCCCGGCACTAAAACAAGGCCTTTTAAAACAATTGAAAGACTAAATAGGGTCTGCTGAGAAACTCGACAGGTATTGATTTAAAGATAATTATGGTTATATTTGGAGAACCAAGTGCAAGGAATCATGGGAATAACCAAGAAAAAGCGTGCATCAGCGCCCCATTA
>JAHEYR010000007.1 GCA_023251485.1 Bacteroidales bacterium | reverse complement strand
GGTGACGGGATCATCATCTTTACCCAATGAATAGAATGCCTTGTTATGACTGATATAAGGACCAAAGCGCCCAATAGCCACCTTCATATCAGCATCTTCAAACTGACCTATATTTCTTGGAAACTTAAACAACTCAAGAGCCTCTTCCAAGGTGATATTTTCGATGCTTTGCGTCTTCTTCAAACTGGCAAAACGTGGTTTCTCTTCGGTTTCTGAAGTCTCACCAATCTGAGCCATCGGACCAAATCTGCCCAACCTCACATATAGATTCTTACCACTGGCAGGATCGATACCCAGCAACCGCTCACCCGAAACCTTTTCAGAAGTTTCGATCGTATCAACAACTTTAACATGGAACGGACCATAGAAATCGCGGATCACATCAGTCCAGATCTTAAATCCCTGTGCAATATCATCAAACTCCTTTTCAACCATAGCGGTGAAATTATATTCGAGGATATCTCCAAAGTTCAAAACCAGGAACTTATTCACCAAACTGCCTATATCCGTTGGAAACAGTTTCGACTTTTCAAAACCGGTTCTTTCCGACTTAATATCTTCCTTTATCTTATCGTTTTTCAGAATGAGGTGATTAAACTCGCGCGTAATCCCATCCCGATCTTCTTTAACTACATACTCTCTCTTCTGAATTGTTGAGATGGTAGGCACATAAGTAGAAGGACGGCCTATACCTAGCTCTTCCAGTTTCTTTACAAGGCTGGCTTCAGTGTAGCGAGACGGATGCTGACTAAAACGTTCAACAGCGTCCATCTGGATAAGCGGTAAAACCTGGCCAATGGTGATTGGAGGCAATACGTTGTCTTCCTTTTCGGGTTTATCTGAAGGCTCGTCATCTGTTGATTCCAGATAAACCTTGAGAAAACCTTCAAACTTAATGACCTCTCCCTTTGCTACAAGCGTTTCAGGAGTGGTTGATATATCAATGGTAACATTGGTCTTTTCAAGAATTGCATCGGCCATCTGTGAGGCGATGGTTCTTTTCCAGATCAGATCGTATAATTTCTGTTGTGAGTTATCTCCCTTTATCGATGATTGATTCAGATAAGTAGGACGAATAGCCTCATGTGCTTCCTGTGCCCCTTTTGATTTAGTGGTATAATGTCTTATTTTGACAAACTCTGCACCATACAATGCCGTAATCTCGGCTTTTGCCATACCTAATGCCATCTCAGACAGGTTGGTCGAGTCGGTACGCATGTAAGTAATCTTTCCCTCTTCATAAAGCTGTTGTGCTACCAACATCGTCTTCGCAACAGAGAATCCCAGTTTGCGACTGGCCTCCTGCTGTAAGGTGGATGTAGTAAACGGAGCAGCGGGCGATTTCTTACCCGGACTGGTTTCGATATCAGCGATAGAAAATTTAGCACCTATACATTTCTTAAGAAAGTCATGTGCAAGGACTCTTTCGGTAAAGCGTTTGGGTAGTTCAGCATTCAACACTGCCATACGCTCGTTCGACTTAACCTCAAAACGAGCAGTCACTCTATATGCTGCAACACTGTTGAAGTTGCGAATCTCTTCTTCGCGCTCAACAATCAGACGAACAGCTACGCTTTGAACACGACCTGCAGAGAGTGATGGTTTCACCTTTTTCCAAAGAACAGGCGAAAGCTCAAAACCCACGAGTCTGTCTAACACACGACGGGCCTGCTGAGCATTAACAAGATTTAGATCTATATCTCTGGGATTCTCAATGGCATTCAGGATAGCTGGTTTCGTAATTTCATGAAAAACAATACGTTTAACCTTGCTCATATCGAGTTTTAATGTTTCCGCCAGGTGCCATGAAATAGCCTCCCCTTCGCGGTCTTCATCGGAAGCTAACCAAACCGTTTCGGCCTCCTTCGATAATTTCTTAAGCTCACTTACTAATTTAATTTTGTCCGGACTCACTTCATAAATAGGTCGAAAATCATGCTCCAGGTCTATTCCTAAATCCTTTTTAGCTAAGTCACGTACATGACCAAAACTACTTTTCACCAAAAAATCCTTACCCAAAAACCCTTCAATGGTTTTGGCTTTGGCTGGTGACTCCACAATAACAAGATTTTTTGTCATAAATACTGATCTAGTATAATCGCTTTAAAAGTTGTGCAAAGTAAAACAATAATTCGATTTGTGGTGAGGACTATTATGTAAATCCCCACAACAAATGTTAAGCTTGGGTGTTCATTTTGTTTAAATTGTGTAATTTTGCATCCGAATTCCTCTTGACATTCAGCTCAAAAGGAATCAAAAATGCAAACTTTACCATTCGATAACAGGGAGATATAGTGCAGAAGAAAAAATTATACATCGAAACGTATGGATGCCAGATGAACTTCTCCGATAGTGAGATAGTAGGTTCTATCATGGCTGATGCCAACTTTGAAAAAACAGAGCAGATAAAAGAAGCCGACGTAATATTTGTGAATACATGTTCTATCCGTGATAATGCAGAACAAAGGGTGAGAGCTAGACTTCGCGAATTTAAAGCGTTGAAAAAGAAAAATCCAAATCTTGTAATTGGTCTTTTAGGCTGTATGGCTGAGAGACTGAAAGAAAAGATCCTCGAAGAGGAACCACATGTAACTGTCATTGCAGGTCCCGATGCCTATCGCGATTTACCCAAACTGATGGCCGATGTAGAAGATGGACAGAAAGCTGTTAATGTGCTACTCTCAACATCAGAGACCTACGAAGATATTGAGCCTATCCGTCTCGACAACAATGGCGTTTCTGCTTTTATCTCTATCATGCGTGGTTGCGAAAATTTCTGTGCCTATTGCGTGGTGCCCTATACGCGTGGCAGAGAGCGAAGCCGTAACCCCGAGACTATTATACACGAAGCTGCCGATCTTTTTGCAAAAGGATATCGCGAAGTAACGCTGTTGGGACAAAATGTAAACTCCTATCGTTGGGAGACGGAAGAAGATACTCCTTTCAATTTTGCCGGGTTAATAGAAAAAGTAGCACAGGTAAATCCACTTCTCAGGGTTCGGTTTGCTACCTCGCATCCTAAAGATCTTTCGAACGAGTTGATTGATATGATTGCCCGCTATCCCAATATCTGTAAGGCTATTCACCTTCCGGTACAGAGTGGATCTACACGGATGCTGGCCAAGATGAATCGCAAATACGACCGCAGCTGGTACCTGGATCGTATTGCAGCCATCAAGAGCCGTCTGCCCGAATGCACACTCTCTACCGATATCATTGCAGGCTTCTGTAGTGAAACGGAGGAGGACCATCAGGAGACCATGAGTCTGATGAAGGAGGTTGGATTCGAAACCGCCTTTATGTTTAAGTACTCTGAGCGCCCCGATACTGCCGCGGCTAAACGCTTTCCTGATGATGTACCCGAAGAGGTAAAAGGACGCCGCTTACAGGAGATTATCGACCTTCAACAGCAACTCTCACTTGAGAGCAACCGCAGAGATGTTGGTAAAACCTTTGAAGTATTGGTTGAAGGCTTCAGTAAACGATCAAAGAAGTTCCTCTTTGGTCGCACCAGTCAGAACAAGGTTGCTGTTTTCGAAGCACATGATTTTAAACCCGGCGACTATGTAACGGTAACTGTAACAGATTGCACTGCCGGCACATTGATTTCTAAGCTTGCAGAAGAATAAAATGTAATCCAATTTCTACAATCATTTCACTTTGGTTGTAAAAACAAGTTGTAACTTTGTTTCATAAATCTTTTTCGTAGAGACGCACTGCCGTGCGTCTTTTGTTTTTGTCTTTTAATGCAAATATACAAGACGCACGGCAGTGCGTCTCTACGAATGATCAATCCGTTTTAATTCGATTTGCTTCATTTCCCTCTCCCCAACTTTTTCAACTAATCCCTTTTTTACTTAACGATCATCTCACATTATTTTAATAACCGGGGTTTTGTGTAAGTGCTGTATTTACCTGAGTTTCTCTGAAAGGAATAGCGTAGATTAAACGCTCATTTGTAACATTATAGGCTGCTGGTAAGATATAAGCATATTTCATTTTTTGCAGTATGCCAAATGCATTCATGACAGGTATTGCCTGACCTGTGCGTAACAAGTCGAACCACCGATGATTTTCAAATGCTAACTCAACTCTTCTTTCATGCATGATAATATTTCTTAAGATAGCCTGATCTGATGAAGTAGCAGATGCTAAACCAGCGCGGGTTCTAACCAGATTCAAATAAGGCAGTGCTTCTGTTGGTTTACCCTGCTCATTCAATGATTCAGCCAGCATCAGCAAGACATCAGAATAACGATATAAAGGCCAGTTATCATCTGTATTATTTTGAAGTCCATAGGGTTTATTATAAAATTTCCTGATAAACATTTTCGAAACGCTGCCTTGTGTTGAAGGATTCAGAATACTGACCACACTGTCGGCTATAAAGTCGACATTTGAATTGAATTTACCTTTAGCCACTGCAATGCTTGCATCCAATCGGGTATCACCCTTTTCATAAGCAGCTACCATATCAGGCGTAGGCACATTAAATCCGCCTGAGGTATTATTATAGTTGACTCCTAAGATATTCGTCGTATTCGGTGTGACAGGTATGAATTTGTAAATAAACGAGCTCGATTGACCATCAGTCCCTGCTTTATATTGAACCTCAAAGATGGATTCTTTACTGTTTTTGTTTGCTAGCTTAAACACATCTGCATAATTAGGTAGTAATCCATAGCCCATCTGAGTTACACTTTGCAGCAATGGGGTTGCTTTTGCGTAATCTTTACGGGTGAGGTATACGAGCCCTAATTCGGTTGCAACCATTCCTTTGGTAACCACTCCACTTTGAGGAAATTTAGCCGGTGGAGCTAACAATCCTAATGCATCTGTATAATCAGCAATAATCTGCGTATAAACTTCATCTACTGAAGAGCGATTGACAAAAGATGATGTGTTGTCTTTCACTTCATGTAAATACAACGGTACACCGCCAAATAATCTCACAAGTTCAAAATAGTAATGAGCTCTTAATGCTTTAGCTTCTCCAGTAATTTGTTTTTTATCAGCATCACCAATAGTAGTAGATGCGGTATTATTAATTCTGTCTAATACCACATTCGTTCGTTGTATTCCTTTGTAGGCAGCCTGCCATACATTAGCAAGTACAGGATTCGAAGAGACATCCAGGAAATCGGCAAACTGCTCATATCCTGCCCCTCCCCGGTCTTTCGAATTATAATCATATTCAGTGTTATCACTACGCATCTCTTCCATATAGAAAGCATAGGTAGCAATATCTCTTAACGGGACATATGCACCCACCACGGCCTGTTGAAAGTCGGCAGTAGTTTTATAAAAATTTCCTTCATTAATTTGTCCTTCCGGATATAATTCCAGAAAATCCTTTTTACAAGACGTACTGATAATGATTGTTAACAGGAGGATATAATTGAATAATTTATTCATTTTCAAAATATTATTGTGTGGTAAATTAAAAACTAATGTTTGCGCCGATCATAAATGTTCTCGGAATCGGGAATGAACCATTATCCAGTCCCGCTGTGGTTTGGCTATCCCTGCTATCATTTACTTCAGGGTTCTGCCCCGGATATTTAGTAAATACAAAAGCCTGCTGAACACTTGTATAAATGCGGATGCCTTTAAAATATCGACATTGTTTAGCGTTAAAAGTGTAGCCCAGTGAAATATTTTTTACGGTTAGATAATCGCCACTAAACACCCAATTGGTATTGGTGGTTCGGTACAGTTCTGTCGTATTGCTCAATGTTCTGGGTACCTGTCCATTTCCCGGATTTGCTTCCGAACGCCATCTATCCTGCATATTTTTATCGATATTAAAAATGCCATCAAGATTCTGCTCGTTCTGAAGATTAATATTCATAATCTTATTCCCGATCTGGCCGGCTATAATGATATTCAGATCGAAATTTTTATACTTGAAATTATTGGTGATTCCAAAAATGTATTTAGGATTTGGATTGCCGATAAATGTTCTATCCTTAATATCGATTTTACCATCACCATTTACATCTTTCATTTTTGCAGTGCCGATAGCAGAAGTAGCCTCTTTCGGAGAGTTATCAAGATCTGCCTGATCTTTGTATACCCCTTCATAAACATATCCATATAACTCACCAATGTGATGTCCTTCTGCCGTGCGATTAAAATCATTATAGGTGTTAACGCCGCCCAGCGGGGTGCCATTAATTAATTTAATTACCTTGTTATCATTAAATGCGATATTAAAATCGGTGGTCCATTTTAGCAGACCGGTTAGATTGTCTGAGCTCACCTGTATTTCATGCCCCCACATTTTGAAGTTTCCAAGGTTATACGATATCACTGAATATCCTGAAGCATAAGGGATTTGCAGAGAAGACAACATACCATCTGTCCTTTTCATATAATAATCATAACTAACGGTAACTCTGTTTTTGAGCAATCTCATTTCGGCCCCGATATCCGTTTGTTTCGATGTTTCCCAGGTTAAATCTTTATTCCCCAAGCTGGTCATAGACTGCCCCATTGTAGTTGTATTATTAAACACATAATTTGTGGCGCTTAATAAAGAAACCTGTGTATAGTTACCAACATTGAAATTACCGGTAAGTCCATAGCTACCTTTCAGTTTAAAGAAAGAAACGATATTTGATTTTGGGAAGAAAGATTCATCACTCATGATCCAACCGACAGAGGCTGAAGGGAAGTTGCCGTATTTTTTATTTTCACCAAAACGGGAAGAGCCGTCTCTGCGAATATTGAAATTGAGATAATATCGGCTTTTAAAGTTATAGTTTGCTCTTGCAAATACAGAAGCAACAGACCATGCGGCATGGTTTGTGTTTCCTGAGGTCGTAGTGGCGGCAATGATCCAGGGAATAGCATCATTGGCAAAGCCCGAACCATTAACTACACGGTTATTCTGTTCATATTTTTGTGAACTATACCCCAAAAGAAAATCAAAGTTATGTTCTCCTATATTGTTTGCATAGGTAATGGTGTTTTCACTCAACCAGGAGGTGTAATTATATGATGATGATAGGGCAGTAGCCGTTGCACGGGGAGGAGGTGAACCAAACGAGCCATAAAGTTTTCCATAGTATGCGTTGTAATCAGCAGCTCCTAAGTCTGTACTAACAGCGGCCTTTGCATGTAGGTTCTTAATAATTTCCACATCAAAATAGAGGTTTCCAAGCATCCTAAAGGTGTTTTGGTTTACTGAAAGCAGTTGAGCCTGTTGTACGAAATTTGGTAACGCATACATGCCATAAGAGCTCGTACTCAAGTTGTAGTTTCCGGTATTATCAAAGACACTAATCAAAGGAGAGCTTGTCCCGGAACCGCTTATAATAGCCCTGTTGCCATCAATTGATGCACGGGTGTTGTGATCAAGCTGATAAGTGGGGGCCAAATTCAATCCCACCTTTACCTTGTCGTTAGGTCTGTATTCATTGTTTGTTCTAAATGCATAATGATGCGTATTCGTATTCAGAACAACCCCATCCTGGTCAAAATAGGTCAACGATGAACTTGAAGTCGACTTGTCATTGCCCGAAGTGAAGGTTAAGCTATAATTCTGTATGGGCGCTTTTCTTAATACAGCATCATACCAATCAGTTCCTTTACCGTATTTTGAGGGATCAGCATATTCAGCAGGTACTTCTGCCAGGCCCGTTGAGGGGTTCTTCCAGTTTTCATATTTTATTTTATCCTCATAATACCCCTTCATAAAAGTGGCAAATTCATTTGCATTCATCAGATCAGGTCTTCCACGCTGAGGAACTTCTTGAATTCCATAATAAATATTGGCAGTTAAAGAAGTCTGGCCTTTTTGACCCTGTTTGGTAGTTATCAAAATAACACCATTGCTGGCCCTACTTCCATAAAGCGAAGTGGCAGCAGCATCCTTTAAAACGCTGAAACTTTCGATATCATCCGGATTAACGAGGTTGATGTCACCTGTAATCGGTTGCCCGTCAATAACGTATAATGGCTGATTTCCTGAACTTAAAGACGCTGCACCTCTTATTCTAAAGGTCATCCCCTGTCCTGGCCTTCCCGAAACCTCACTTACCTGCAATCCCGCTACTTTACCCTGTAATCTTTGACCGAATTCTGCAGCGGCCACATCTTTCACGTCAACAGCTTTTAGATTAGAGACAGAACCGGTAAGATCTCTTCTCTTTTGATTGCCATAACCTACAATGACTACTTCATTCAATAGTTCAACACCCGCAACAAGTTTAATATCTAAAATTTGTTGTCCGATATAAACTATACGTTGGCTCTTATAGCCCTTATACGACACGTTTAAAACCGAATTAAGTTTTGGTGCATTGATGCTGAAGTGACCTTTCTGATCAGTGACCACTCCAAAACTCGTTCCTTCTATCAGAATATTGACCCCGGTGAGTGTTTCTCCACTGCTGGCATCCGTAATAGTACCTGAAACTTTATTCTTCTGCTGTGGTAAATCTTCAGCAGTTAAACTGACATTCCGATCAATGGTGACTGCATTATTGTCAATGATCTCGTCTGACTTGAGAAGGTTGAAATTTAAAGACTCTTTGTTCTTGTTTGAAAAGGCATTTGTAGTAAATACTTGTAGTATTCCGAGGCATATTAAAAAAACAGCAATTCTCATAAATAGTAGTTTTTCATTTAGTAAATGACGAATCAACGTCTTAATGTGTTTATTGAATTAATTTATTTTACGTTACTTCACATTGACTTCACTGGATTTATAAGCATGATAAATCTTCTTTAATCCAATCTGCTCAATCTTGATTTGATCCAGTTGAGCTGCCTGTACATCGTCCATCACAATAGGAAGCCGATAGTCCTTCTTTTCAGCTTTCAACTTAATATCAGAAAAATGAAGGTTTCTTGCATGTCTGATATAGATACCCCAAGCCGGAACCTCCTTAAACATGGAGAACTCAGGATAACTTGCAGCCATTTCCGGAATGCTTTCCAGCTTATCCAAAGGAACATTTGCAAATAGTGCCTTTCCTCCCCCCGGATATTTAATGTCGATATTAGAGAAAGTAATATCATTGATATATTGTCCGGGCAATCCGGCAATGATCACAGGCGAAATATTGCGTGGCATATCCTCAACGGGACCCTCATAATCATAACCCGCATCGGGCTTGTCTTGCGGAACCTCAGCAACCACATTCCTGATCGTAATCCGCTGCATGGTCGATTTCTTTCCTGCTACCCGCTCACCTAGTCGTAAAAAGATAACATTACCTGTATGCACACTCTTTAAACCATCAACGACTACATCTTCCAAAAAACCACCATCCACACTCTCCAATGCAATAGCCGACCGATAGGTATCAAACACCGTGTTATTCAAGATCTTTATATTTCGAAAGCCACCCCGCGAAGCTGTTCCGAACTTAATCCCGTTAGCACTCGAACGTACCACATTATTCCGGATCAGCACATTATTACAAAAAGCCTTTGCATCATGCGATTTTAAACAAATACCGTCATCCGCAGCATCGATATAACAATTACTGACCTGAACACTATCACAATCCACAATATCAACTCCATCACTATTCCAGAAGGCCACATTATGTACTGTCACGCTGTCAACAAGCAAGTTCTTGCATTGATCGTACGTCTGTAACCAAAAAGCAGAATTCTGTAGTGTGATATGGTTCATCCTGACATTCCTGCACGACCGCATATATATTATCATTGGCCGCTCCTGCGTTCGGTCGTATTTCAAAGGATCCTTAATCAACCCGTTATGTACATTTTCAATCGTGTTATTCGCAAGTGCTCTACCCTGTCCGTCGATCACCCCCTTTCCTGTTATGCCAATATTTTCCTGTCCGTCAGCCAATACCAACGCAGCAGACAAAGCAGACCGATCATAATCAAAAGGATTTACTGAGCCCACCAATACAGCACCCTCTTCCAGTTGGATGGTGACATTCGATTTTAGATGGATGGAGCCCGTGAGGTATCTACCCACATAAAATACCAACCGACCGCCCCCGTTCTTACTGATATAATCGATCCCAAATTGAATAGATCGGGTGTTCAAAGTAACTCCATCAGACTTAATGCGGAATAAGGAAGCCGGATAATCTTTTGCCTGAACCATCAGCACCTGAAGAAGGAACAACAGAATAACGAAACTCTTTTTTTGATGTATCATAACATACTATATTTTTTTTGGAAACTTATAACAAGATCACAGGACCAACAAGTCCCATCGACTGAATAGGCTGATTCTTTCTTTTTTCGTTGGTCCAGTATTGTGCAACAGCATTATCCTTTAATGTCTTCATATAATTACCCATTGTAGTGGTAATGCTGATCTCCAGGTTGTTCGAACCCTGCTTCACCATATCACTAATGGCGTAGATGTGTCGGCCATACCATCTTACACCGCAATGAAACCCATTCAGTTTCACATCGGATATACCATATACTTTGCCCAGATCCAGAAAAGAGCAATTGATATTTCCGGCTATCTCAAAGCTGCAACTATAAATAACCGTTCCGGAGAAATTCACAAAATCTGGTAGCTCTTTTAGGTCAGGCAACGTATTAAAATTTGTCTTATTTACTGAACCATCAATATGATGGAATTCAACACTCCATGGTTGAGTAAGCACTCTCGAATGACTATCCGGCATCGGATACTCTTTGAAATAGTCTTTTTCCCCTGAATGTTTATCAAAAACGATGATTCTCAAGTCTGCAGGATATAATGTCAATGCTATTTCCCGGCTATTCGGCAACCTAAACCTTTTTCCGGTAACAGCATCCCATAGCCATCCATATTTACCCATAACCATTTTTTCGTTGGGTGTTATGGAGATCTTAAAAGTTTTTTCGTTACTCGAATTTGTAAACACCAATATTTCAGCATCCTTTGCCTGATAGCGAATCTGCGTGATGAAAGGATCCGTATGATCAATCGCCACATAAGGAGTGAAACCATATTTTGAACGGAGTTCTTTAAACCACGTAGAATAATCTTTATCGGGTTTCCTGATAAAGATAAAACGATCGGTAACCGATTTCATCTCTGCAACCAGTGCCAGAACCTCAGCATCACGTTGTTGGAAGTTATTAAACCCTAATGATTTAGAAGGAACCGATTCAATACAGAAGATCCGTCCTCCCACTTTCAAAAATGCCAACAGCTTTTTAGCTGTTACCGGATCCAGACTCTCCACCTCAACCATGAAGAGCGTATGATATTTTCGAGGGCCAAATCTGAGAAAGCCATCGCTCATCTCAGCGCTATTAATTACCGAATCAGAGACATAATCGCAACCATGTCCATTCTGATGGATTGCTTCCCATATCAAGGAAAGATAATTCGGAAAAGTAAACGAAGGGAAAGGCTCGTTGGGTGAACCGTATTTAGCCCACCAATCATAAACAGGTGGGAGGATGGCGATATCTGCGAACATATCAGCCTGTTGCAAAAGCACCGACAGCCTTGCTTTGTAATCATTGAAGTACTGGAAATATGGCCAGAAGGTATTTTTCTCATTCATGAAATTACCATAGCGTATCCAGCCAGGGAAGGGAGCATTTTTAGGTGAATAGTTAAAGCCGTGAAAGACGGGATGCGTAACACCCGAGATCGTACTTTGATCTGCACCGATCTTCAATATCGATAAAGTCTCATTAAATACCATGTCCGTATTAGTCAGTTCTTCACAACTGACCAGACGTTTTCCTTGCAGGTGAGCAGCTGACGAAACATATTTATTAACCATAGAATAGGCTCTACCTAACCGATAATCCGTTTCCGACAACTCATTTCCGAGGCCATATTTTATCCAGGTCTCACACTCGGGGATATCCATGCTGAAACTTCCCTCCAACGGATGGAAACCGCGGCCGTAAGCCTGCGCCCTCGATTTAATTCCATTTTCTTTACACCAGTTGCTATACGAGTCGACAAAGCGTTCCTGCAATAACTCGGTCTTCGTTTTATCAAAGTCATACCGCATCCTTTCAAGCACCTCACCAAACGCAATAGTGTATGAAGTGCCATAATTGTAATCAGTCACATTTCCCATGCCTCCTGTTTTGAGCAACACGAAAGGCAGATAGGGCATGATATCATAACCCCTTCTTCTTTTAAATTCATCCGCCATATCCATCGTCCAATTGGCTCCTTCCATCTCCATACTATCCATGAAGAAGGAGCGGATCCTATTTTTAAGTGGACCAATCTGTTGCTGAATGGCATCACTCATATGATGTAAGTATTTATTTACCGCATCCTTGTTATAGTGGTTCAATACAGGCCCATTTGCACCCGGGGCGCCATTGATCACCTCCAGAAATCCCGACACCCTAGCCAGCGCATACAGTGCATATTTCCCTTTCGGAATCGCAACCTTAACGAAACCACTCTCGATTTGATTCGACAGATTGACGATCTCATGCAATCCCGACATTGGATCGGGTACCAGCAACAGGGAAACGACCTCAATCCTACGATGCGCATATGGGCTGGTAGTAGCAGGATCAACCTCCTTTAGAATATCAAACATGGGAGCCTCAAAGTCTATGGCACCCTCTAGTTTCTTCACGCCGATCATCATGATCTGTGCTTGTTCCTCACCCGTAAGGTATTCGGCCCCAAAAGGCCAACCAGATCCCACAATCAGATCACAAGTCAGCCCCAGTCTTTTTGCCTCAGTCAACGTGAAATCGAGCATCTCAATCCATTCCGGGCTTAGCCATTGCAAAGAATGAATCCCCATATCATCTGTCCGTTGCGGAAATTTGATAGGGTTAATCTCCACACCCCCAATACCAACCGCTTTCAATAGTTGAAGTTCTCTGGCGATTTCCGTTTTCTCTATTTTATCCCCATTCCACCACCAACGAACGAAAGGACGATAGTTGGCAGATACATTATCAAATAATGCGTACAGATTATCATCCTTTGATTTAAGAAAGACATTTGAAAATGATGGCATATGGCATAATAAAACTCCTGCAGTAGAAGCACCCTGAAGCAAGAACGTTCGTCTTTTCATGTATACTTAGTTAAGGTATCTGCCAAAACAGAGCAGGATTATTGATGTTGTATTTTATAATAGTAGCCCCTAATCCGAATTTATCTGGTGACTGATTAAAATAGTCGAGATCCCTGTCTGCCATGATGTGTAGATAATCAAAATACCCGGCCTCTATCGATTTCTTCAGGAAAAGGCTATCCAGTTTTCTGGCATACTTTTCAAACTCTTTGTTCAACTGAACCTGACCATAAGAGACAGATACAATCAAGGTGAAAAGTAGAGAGATAATCTGCTTCATAGTACTATGATTTTTTGTTAGAATGACAGGTTCAAACAAATAAGATGATCCTAAATTATTGAATATTGAACACAAATTTAACGAATTATTGTCCTCCAACATTTTTTATTTCTTCATCCATATTTCATCAATTTAGGAGAAACTTTTCATCCGAATCTTCTCAAAAACTGCTTCTAAAAAGTAGTTTTTGAGAAAATTCTTAATTTTTTCAATTTCACTAATCAATTACATAAACATAAAGTTTAGTGCATCTTTAAATTTCTAATTTCCAAAGATCTTTACTTGTCAAAATCAAAAGTGACTATTTGTAATAGTTCTAGCCTCATTAATTGTCGACTTTTTAATTAATCAAATTAACTACAAATTCAATTAGTTTGCATACTAAAAGATGATTTTGATATTAATTTATAATAAATACAAATTATAACAATCTAGACCAAAGCATATTGAATCTGATATAATTAGTTTGTATATTTAGTAGCTACAATATTGAAGTTAAAAGATCTTTTACTAATTCATTTTGACCTGAGCAATTTGCCACCTAGTCTTTTTATGATTTCCTGTCCATTTTACTCTCTTCATTTTTTGGCTTTTTTAGAAATATCACTTTTAATTCTTAATTGTCATGCAACAACTGCGAATGAAAAAAGTGACATTCATTTGCTACTTTGTAAATGCAATGTCCTTAATAGGAATCTTTTCCCCTATTAATGGAGAAGCGCAAATAGAGATGATACATACTGGCTCATATAGTCAGAATTTTGAAAATCTTGTGCCTTCAGGGTCAGCCTCATGGACAGACAATAACACCATCCCTGGCTGGTATTGGCAAATTCAAAATCAGAATAAGTATTTCACTTATTCTGCAACAGATGGAACAGATGCCACTTCAGGGAAAAAGAGTTTTGGAGTCACAGGAAGTAGTGATAGAGCAATGGGAGTGGTTCCAGATAAAGATTATTCTTTAGCTATGGGAGTGGCTCTACAAAATAAATCATCAAAGAATATCTCTCAAGTTAGTATTAGTTATAAAGGCGAACAATGGTTTAATGGAGGTTATACAAGTTTTCAAGAGATAAAATTTGGATATAAGATTGTATCAATTTTCAATCAGATTGTCACAGGTTCGGGATGGACTACAGTTCCTGCACTCGAATTTGACACACCTAAATATGGACCGCCTTCAACAAAATTAAACGGTAACTTACCTGAAAATAGTGTAACTTTTAAAGATATATCAATCCAGGGAATAAGTATACCCCCTGGATCATATCTCATAATAAGATGGAATAAAGCTGGTACATCTCCATTAGCACATTTCTTGGCAATAGATGATGTTACAATAAAATGGATTGTTCCGGCAGCTCCAACTTTATCAGTGTCTCCCAAATCAATAACAGGGTTATATGGAATTCAGGACAGTATTGCGTCTGTCCCAAAACAATATCTTCTTTCAGGTGACGATCTACCATCCGGAGGCAATCCTATCATCATAACTGCACCAACCAATTATGAAGTATCAATGGATAATCAAATTTTTTCACCTAGTTGTTCTTTACCCTATTCAACATCAACCTTGTCTTCCCAAAAAGTTTATGTTCGATGTGCTGCATCAGCAAGAGCAGGGAGTTATTCTAATGATCTTATCACCCATACTATTGACGGTGTATTATTGAGCACTATTCCGATTAGCGGGTCCGTGTATGAGATGAATTGGATTGAAAATTTTGAGAAAGGGACTCAAACAGATAACAATACAGAACTCATAACGGGTACTAAAGGATCATGGTCATTTAAAGATGCACTAATTGGAAATACTACATTGGACTACAAGAGGGGAAGAAAGTCTGCACGTCTCCAAATAAATAGTATTACAAATGTGGCAGGAAGTATTACAATGTGCTATGACAAAACAAATGGAGCTGGAGATGTATTGGTAAGTTATTCAAACTACGGATCGGACACAGGAGGGAAATGGCGACTACAAAGTTCAATAGATGGTGGGATTTCATGGGTTAATGAGGGTTCGGAAATTTCATGTTCAGAGAATCCGGAAATGGTACATTTCACAATCAATAAAACAGGTAATATAAGGTTTAGGATTCTTCAGTCTTTAACAGCAATAGCTTCGGCTATTAACATAGACGATATTGCAATTTCAGATTATGGTGCCAGTAATGCAATTGTTTGGAAAGGTGGTATCTCAACTGATTGGGAAACGGCAGGAAACTGGGCAACTGGCGTGGCTCCCGGAATGGATTCGGATGTTGAAATACCAGATGTTACTAACAAACCAATATACTCAAAAGATATCAGTCTAAAATCATTGATTATTAGAACTGGTGCAGTATTATCACTTAAGGCTGGAACGACGTTAACCGTAAGTGGTAACTGTTCATTTGAAGGGGTGAATTGTATGGTTTTAAAATCGCCAAACAATCATGGTGCAGCAGCCTCTTTTATTTGTAATGGAAAAATCAGTGGTAGTGGAACAATACTGATTGAACGTTTTATCATTAAATACGTTGGAGAAACAGATGGATGGCATTTTATAAGTTCGCCTGTTGATAATCCGCTGATAAGTGACTCTTTTAAACCAAGCTTAGATGATGATTTATTTGGTTATCGAGAATCTGATAACTTATGGATTAACCAAAAGTTAGGTTCAAATAATCTTGTTTCCTTTAATAATGGCGAGGGTTATCTGGCTTCCTATTATACAGAAATAATCAGATCTATTGCCGGAACACCAAATAATACGGATATCAAATTTACAAATCTCACCTTGACTAATAATCGGGGATGGCATTTATTGGGAAATCCATTTACAAGTGGATTAACCTGGTATACAGGATGGAATACTGTTGGAATTAATTCAATAGCCAAGATTCTCAATAGTGGAGGAACTTACTCTGATATGGAGGAAGGAGAAATAATACCGTCAATGAACGGATTTTTCATTCGAGCTATCAATAATACTAATTCCATTACAATTCCAACGTCTGCAAGAGTTCATGCGATAGCCAGTGGATGGAAAAGTCTAAAAGCCAGTTCGGTAAAGAAAATAAAACTCATCATTAATAGTACCACAGATAATACTTATTCAGAGACAAAACTCATCCTTAATGATAAGGCATCAAACCTATTTGATGCCGAATATGATTCTCCATTTTTAGAAGGGATGTATGGAACGCCTCTATTCTATTCAATCTTAAGTAATGGCCAAAAATTATCCACCAATAGTGTTCCTCCAGCCTCATCACTATCATTTAATTTTCAGTTTATAAAAGGGTTATCTACTGAATATACTCTCAAAGCCGAGATTTCAGATGATTGGTTAAAGAGTTCTACGTTTACATTGGAAGATAAACTAGATAAAAAGAAATACATGCTAAGTAATTCATCATCTTTTACTTTTAAAAGTGACTCTACTGATATAAAAGACAGGTTTTCACTACAAATAGATGTTATCACAGGATTAGACCCTTCGTCTGATAATAAATGTATTACACTTTATTCTTTTCAAAAAACGGTGTATTTAAGAACGTCTGATTTTGTAAAACCAGGTGATGTCACAATTTATGATATTTCAGGAAAATTAATAAAGAATTTAAAACTACAAAGTAGTTCTCTCGAATTTCAATTAGAAAACAATGGAATATACATCATTAAAATTCAATACAACAACAAATTATTCTTTCGGAAAATCAGAATCACCTAAAAATCAACAATCATGAAAAACTACAATTTATTTAAAAACAATGGAGACATATGCTCTCTAAAAATCAAAGGGGTTACTTTCTTTCATATTACAACTAACGGTTTCTATTCTCGATTAAAAAAAATACTTCTTATTCTTTTTTTCTTCCTTTTCATAGGATCAATTTCAGGTCAAGACTTGCCTAGTTCCGACCCTCCGGATTTGCCACAAAGAGGTGCGAATGGAAATGAGAATGCAGCACCAATAGGAGATGGGACTTTATATCTAATTGGATTTGGACTAGCCTATATAACAGTGAAAATAATACAAGCAAATAAAAAAGGAATTCTAAATGAAGATAAAAAAGCAAATCAATAGTGAAATTAATTATTGAATAAACCAAGCCGGGGTATCTTTATTAATTAAAAGACACCCCGGTTTCTTTGTATATAAGAATCTGATTATTTCAACACTTTCAGTCTGTCGCCAGTCTCTGTTACGATCTTGCGGTACCAGGCATCACCATATCCGGGCTGCGAAACCTTGGGATCGCGTTTACCGGGTATCACGGTCTTGATGTTGCCATCCATATATTTCATAAAGAGGTCTTGATAGAGGGTCTTCCATGTGGCAAAGGTATTCTTCGACTGGGCATGAGAGAAGAGCGTAAGGGCCTGCACCGCGGCCTTGGGGTTCTGTTTGGCTAGCTGTAGATATTTGGTGTCGTTCTCAGCCACCATAGCGATGTATTTGCTCTCCAATTGTGCCTGCTTGGCTCTGACCTCAGGAATGATATCGCGATAACGGGTATAAGCGAAATTGGCTACTTGATTGAAGATCCAAAACATGGAGGTCTCTGAAAAGGTCATCATCGCTCCATTGCCTGCCTTCAGGTTTTCCGGGGCACTACTGATATTGCTATACATCGGTGTGTAGATGGTGCTGTAGGTGTCGTCTACACCAAACCAGATGATGCCACCCAGCGTATTGGGCAACCAACTCCGGCTTTGCGCTACAAAGGAAAATCCGGTCTGCTGTGTAGAAACAGCACGCTCGTTGAGATATTCAACGCCATCTACTTTCCACGACAATGGACGCCAACGATAGGGTAAATCGTAAGGCCCTGCACCCATGTCTTTGGTCATATCCATCGGGGTGTTCTCATAATGGTCGCGCATAATCTCCATCACATCGTGAACGCTTACTTTCTGGGTAGGCTTGATCCACAACGGCATGCGGTTCTTTAAGTTCTTGCCCATGGCATAGTCGAGATAGGGGGCCATGGCCTCGTGATTCAACCGATTAAACATCGACCACACACGGGCTTCGCTATAACGGGCTGCATCGAAATCTACGGGTGCATAGGTATCGGAGAAACTGAAATCGGCATCAGCTCCTTTATAATATCCTTTTTTCTTAGCAAAGGTGATGATATCGGGAGCATACATACAATTTTCAGGATCGTTCAACGGAAAGGTCGTGATACGTGCATGGTTGGCATGGGCCGAAATGTATCCTTCGGGGATGCGACGGGCTACCCAAACGGCTCCCTTTTCGCCGGCTCCTTTGCCGATCATCTCAAAGATCCAGACTTCATTGGGATCGGATACGGAGAAGGACTCACCTTCGCTGGCATAGCCATATTCGGCCACGAGGTCGGTCATCACTTTGATGGCCTGGCGTGCTGTCTTTGAACGCTGCAGGGCGATATAGATGAGACTCCCATAGTCTACGATGGCACCGGGCTGTTTCTGCAGCTCTTCGCGACCACCATAGGTCGTTTCGCCAATAGCTACCTGATACTCGTTCATGTTGCCCACTACTTTATAGGTTTGGGAAACTTGCTTGATTTTGCCCAGAAATTCGTTAGTATCCCACTCGTAAACATCGAGCATCGATCCCTTGGGATGGGTAGCTGCTGCCCAGTAGTAGAGCTCGCCATAGAGGGTGTGCGAGTCGGCATTATAGGAGATGAAGGTGGAACCATCGGTTGTGGCTCCTTTGGTGACCAACAGGTTGGTACAGGCCTTGGTAGGTGTCGCCATAAAAAGCGCTGTTGCTACAAGGACAGTGGCTAAAATAGTTTGACGATATGATTTCATTGTTATGATAAGGGTTTTAATTTGGGTTCCAAAGATAGTTTATTCTACCATTGCCACTCCAACGGTTTCGTTGGTGCCTTCGTCGATGAGGATGAGGGCTCCCGTGATACGGTTCTGCTTGTAAGAATCGACAAACAGGGGCTTGGTGCAACGAATGACGACGCGGGCGATATCGTTTAACCGAACGGTGGTGTCGTCGGTGATCTGCTCGAGGTTATTGACATTGACTTTGTACTGGATCTCTTTTACCACGCAGCGTACTTCGCGAGTAGTGTGCTTGACGATATATTTTCCGTTTAACTGCAACGGACGTGCATTCATCCAACACATCATCACCTCTAAATCCTGGGTTACTCGCGGCATATTATCGGCCTTGACGATCATATCGCCACGACTGATGTCAATATCGTCGGTCAACTGGATAGTAACAGAGAGGGGTGGATAAGCTTCGTCGAGCTCGCCGGTATAGGTGTCGATGGTCTTGATGGTGCTGGTGAGACCGGAGGGCAACACTGTAACCTGATCGCCTTTGGCAAAAACACCACCTGCCACGCGACCGGCATAGCCACGGTAGTCGTGGTATTCGGTAGACTCGGGCCGGATGACATATTGCACCGGAAAGCGAGGTGAGGTAAAATCGTTATCATGATCGATCTCCACGGTTTCGAGTTCTTCGAGCAGGGTACCGCCGGTATACCAGGGCATATTGGTAGAGCGGTCAACTACGTTATCGCCAAACAGGGCACTGATGGGTACAAAACGAATGTCGCGGAGATCGAGTTTCTCTGCAAATACGGTAAAGGTTTCGGTAATTTGTTTGTAAACTTCTTCGCTATAGTTGACCAGATCCATCTTATTGATGCAAAAGATGAGATGAGGGATCTTGAGTAGCGACGAAATATAGGAGTGGCGACAGGTTTGCTCGGTGATGCCATTGCGGGCATCGATGAGTACAAGACCGGCATTGGCTGTAGAGGCTCCGGTTACCATGTTGCGGGTATATTGGATATGGCCCGGGGTATCGGCAATGATGAATTTGCGTTTAGGGGTGGCGAAGTAGCGATAGGCTACATCAATGGTGATGCCTTGTTCGCGCTCGGCACGAAGTCCATCAGTAAAGAGAGCAAGGTTGAGATGCTCGGTACCTTTTTTGATACTGGCACGCTTTACGGCTTCGAGCTGATCTTCGAAGATGGATTTACTGTCGTATAACAGCCGTCCGATTAAGGTGCTTTTTCCGTCATCAACGCTACCTGCTGTTGAGAAACGCAACAGCTCCATGTCTAAATATGAGTTGTTAGAAAACTGAGTCATCGTCAAAATTAAGTTGTTGGTTTAGAAATATCCTTCGCGTTTGCGGTCCTCCATTGCAGCTTCAGAGCGTTTGTCGTCTTCGCGTCCGCCTCTTTCGGTGACACGGGTGGCTGCAATCTCAGAGATGATGTCGGCAAGTGTTTCGGCGGAGGAGAGTGTGAGTCCGGTGCATGAGATATCACCAATGGTGCGGCACCGTACTTGTTTTATTTCGACTTTTTCGTTGGGCTTCAGTTTCATGAAGGGGGCGTGATAGAGCCATACGCCATCGCGGTTAAAGACTTCGCGCATGTGGGTAAAATAGAGGCTGGGCATCTCGATGTTTTCCATCAGAATGTATTGCCATACGTCCATCTCGGTCCAGTTGCTGATGGGGAATACTCTGAAGTGTTCGCCCATGTGTTTGCGGCCATTAAAGATGTTCCAGAGCTCGGGACGCTGGTTCTTTGGATCCCACTGTCCGAATTCATCGCGGTGAGAGAAGAACCGTTCTTTGGCACGTGCTTTCTCTTCGTCGCGACGTCCACCGCCCATGGCGGCATCGAACTTATGTTTTTCTATGGTATCGAGAAGGGTGGTGGTTTGTAATAGATTGCGACTGGCATTGAATCCTTTCTCTTCGGTTACGCGCCCAGTCTCTATGCTCTCTTGAACAGAGCCTACAATGAGTTGGGCTCCAAACTTCTCGACGAGCTGGTCGCGATAAGTCAGGGTCTCCTCAAAGTTGTGACCTGTATCGATATGTACCAATGGAAAGGGCATCTTGGCTGGCCAAAAGGCTTTCATGGCAAGATAGGCCAAAACGATTGAATCTTTGCCCCCTGAAAAAAGCAAACATGGGTGTTCAAATTGCGCAGCTACTTCTCTGATAACAAATATAGCCTCCGACTCTAGTTCGCGCAAATGATTAAGCTGGTATTTCTTCATTGCCGGTTGTTTGTATGATGCTGCTAAAGGGCTCATCGTTCATGTAGATGACCCTCTTCAGTTTATTTAAGTATTACAATGCAAAAATAGGACTTTTAAATTTATAAAGAGGTATAAGATTGAGGAAAACAAAAAAGGGATGTGGTAAAAAGAGGATGTTGAAATGTGCTTAGAAGGTAATAGTAGATCTAACGATGAGGATGATACCAAAGATGACGAGCAATAAACCTACTGCATGGTTAAATAGATTGAGGATTTTGGGTGTGAGGTAACGTTTGATTTGTGAGGCTATCAAAACTTTTAACACATCAGTACTAAAGATGGTCAATACGGCACCTCCGATTAAAGCGGAGAGAGATGATCTTTCCGATCCATAGGTTCCGGAAACTCCCATCATGATAGAGAACCACAAGAACCAGACAAAAGGATTGGCAATGTTGAGAAAAAAGCCTTTAACGATATAAGTTAACGGTCCCGGAACGCGTTTGGGTTCTAATAGGTTTCCGGGATCTTCGATCTGTACCTTTCGGGTGAAAGTTACGATGCCGAAAATGATAAGGATGGAGCCGCCGATTAATCCTACAATTAAACTTCGTTTCCCATCGGTTAATAATTGTGCGGCTCCGAGTGAACTCATAACCAACACAGTGAGGTCGCTAAGAGCGATACCTAAAGCTAAAATAATACCCGGTTTCGTCCCACGGTGTATGCTTGTTTGCAACAGAGCAAACACAGCGGGACCAAGCATTACGGCCAATGTAAGACCTATAATTATACCTTCAAAAAACGGGTGAAGCATTTTATCTTATTTTCCTATTGACTTGAGATATTGTTCCCAATTTTCTAACTTAGCTGTTTTTAGTACTCTTGGGAATTTATTTTGAGAACCTTCTTTACCACATTTTCGCATGTAGTTATAGAAGACCTCGACCGGAAGCACCTCCACAAATACATCGCGCACTGCATGTAGTCGTTCTACCCTATAATCATCGTTGAGTAGTTTTAGATTCTCGTCGATTAATTTGCGTGCCTTCTCTATATCGATGGTGTCATTGGTACCCAGATACCAGCGATGAGCAAACATACTTTCATATTTGAAACCGGCTACACTGAATTCAGTAATGGAGACATTGAGTTGTTGACTCAACATTTCGATGGCTCTGTTCATGTTCTCTTGAGAAAGGTGTTCACCACAGATACTCAGGAAGTGTTTGGTACGTCCGGTAATGACGATCTCAGACAACTCCTTGGAGGTAAAACGAATGGTGTCGCCAATTAAATAACGATATGCTCCGGCTACCGAGGTAATTAACAGTGCATAGTCTACACCCTCTTCCACATCGGCAATAGTTACAGTCTTTGCGGTAGGCCGTAGGTTGCTGTCATCGTCGAAGTTTTGTTCGTTGAAAGGAACAAATTCAAAAAAGAGTCCGTTATCAAGTACCAGCTGCATACCGTCGGAGTTTGGACGACTTTGATAAGCCATGAAGCCCTCGGAAGCAAGGTATGTTTCGATATAGGTGATGGGATGTGCTAACAGCTTTTCAAAGCTCTTCATATATGGAGTAAACGAAACACCACCGTGAACATAGATGGAGAGGTTTGGCCAGATATCGTGAATGGTATTGAGGTTGTATTCTTTGATGATACGCTCCATCAGGATCTGAAGCCATGCGGGTACTCCGACAATGACTCCGATATCCCAGTTTCCAGCATTAGCGACAATCTCGTCGAGCTTAGTAGTCCAGTTTCTTTCGCGGGAAATACGTTTACCGGGCTTGTAGAAATGCTGAAACCAGAAAGGAATATTACCGGTGGTGATACCTGAGAGATCGCCTTCGTAATAGGTTCCGTTAAATTCAAGATGTGTTGAACCACCCAACATCAGGATTCCTTTTTGATAAAATTCCTTTGGAAAATCATATTTGGCTAAAGAGAATATCTGTCGGGTACTTGTCTTTTTAATGGCTTTCAACATATCGCTGGTCACCGGTAGATATTTACTTGTAGCTTCTGATGTTCCGGAGCTTAACGCAAAATATTTAACACTGCCAGGCCAACACACATAACTTTCACCATTGAGTATTCTATACCACCACGCTTTGTGAATGGAGTTGTAATCGAAAAGAGGAACTTTATTTTGAAATGCACTGATAACATCTTTGCGGCGAATGAGTTCTGAAAATTCATACTCTTCACCAAAGGCGGTGTTTTGAGCCTTCTTAAGCATTTTGCGCAATGTTTTCTCCTGCGCCAGGATGGGGTTTAAATTTCGGTTACCCTCAACAGGTAATTTGCTTCCTAATTCAATAGCACTTTTAATAATGGATCCTAAAATAGGCATGGATTTCAAGTTTTAGGTTTTTTCTGGCGATAAAATTAGATAAAATTATTTAATACCGGTCTCTTTATAGTGAGGCGAGATAGACAGTTTGACATTTATATTGAACATTTTTTATTCATTTTGCATTAATTATTTTTTCAAATTGAGTACATTTAAAATCAATAATTTGATGATCTTGATTTTTGAAGGTATACTCATTATCTTTTTATAATTTGATATAATGGCTTTTACCCTTGGCAATCTTTTCGGGTTTATAAAGTGACGTGCTGTAATGGTGAAAAGTATTTTTGTTTCGTGATTTCAATTTTATTCTAACTTTAAAAAATCATAAATTATTTGGGATGGTTGAATATCTAGTGCCGGCAATGCTTATTTTTAATAATTAATTGAAGAGAGGGCTTATGAAACTTATAAAAGGATTGCTCGTAACATTGGGCCTGTTTATTTTGTTTATGGCGTTGTGCATAGCCGGCTTTCTTGGTTATGTGACATTAGTAAAATATAAGCCATTACCGGTTTCAGATCTTAAAATTGTTTTGAGTTCAACTGCTTCGCAAAAAGACCTGAAGGATACATTTAATCTGCTTACATGGAACATAGGATATGCCGGGTTGGGTAAAGATATGGATTTCTTCTATGAAGGAGGTACAATGGTGAGACCTACAAAGGCGCAATGTAGGAGATATCTCCAACATATCCTGCAAACGATAAACTCAGTAGATTCGGCTAGCTTCGTCTTTTTGCAAGAGGTAGATGCCTATTCACACAGAACATATAAAATAGATGAGGTAGCTAAGGTAGAGGAGGTAATGCCCGGCTTTCACAGTGTCTTTGCCAAAAATTATGATGTTCCTTTTGTACCGGTTCCGCTAAGGGAGCCTATGGGAAGGGTGTCGGCAGGACAAATGACATTGAGTACACTTGTACCTGATAATGCCACCCGCTATGCGTTGCAAGGAAGCTATAGTTGGCCAAAACGATTGTTTCTACTCGATCGCTGTTTTATTCACACACAATTTACACTTCCTTCGGGGAAAACACTTTCGTTGATCAATCTTCATAACTCTGCTTTTAGTGATGCTGCAGAAGCAAGAAAGATGGAACTTGAAAAAATCAAGGCGTTGATAACTGATCTTTACGCAAAAGGACAGTATGTCATTGTCGGGGGTGATTGGAATCAGAATCCGCCACACTTTAATACTTCGTTAATTACTGACGGAAACAAGGTATTTGCTTTTGAACATGTCCCGGATACTTTTAAACCTGAGGGATGGAACTGGGCTGTCGATCAATCGAAAGCTACAAACAGAAATGTAAATGAAGCTTATCTGAAAGGCAGAACACCTACGACGATTATTGATTTCTTTTTAACCTCGCCCAATATTAAGATCGTATCGGTTAAAACAGTTGCGAATGGCTTTGAGAATTCGGATCATCAACCGGTAGTGTTAAAGGTGAAGCTAAAATAAAACGGATGGATTCAATAACCCATTTGTTTAGAGACGCACGATCGTGCGTCTCGAGGTGTTTTATCTTTCGTCCGAAATAAAGAGTTCGGCAGTGATGGCATCAGCAAACAACATGCCTTCTGGAGTAAGCACCAAGAGCTGATCAGCAAAAGTGAAACAATGCTGATATTGACTGGCCGAGAGGTTTGCTAAAAAGGTGTTATAATATCCTTCCCCAAAATGATCTTTAATATCATTGAGACTGCAGCCCTTTCGAGTTCGGAGGCTAGTCAGAATATATTCATTGTATTTTTGAGTAGTCTTTAATACCTCCTCTTCAAAAACAGGTTCGTTGTTGGTGATGCCCTCCATATATCTGGTGTTGTTCGACACATTCCAACGCCGGCTATTCTGATCGAAAGAGTGTGCAGAAGGGCCTACCCCCAGATACTTCTGTCCCGACCAGTAGGCTGTATTGTGACGCGAGTACATTCCGGGACGACAGAAATTGGATATTTCATAGTGTTCGTATCCATTCTCCTGTGCGTATTGCTGTAGATATCGAAAGTGAGCAATACTCATCTCTTCGTTAACCGGAGTCATCCGTCCTTTTTTAATCAGCCAATCTAAAGCCGTCCGCTCCTCAACGGTGAGAGCATACGCTGAGAGATGAGGGATTTGCAACTGCTTTACCGTTTCCAGATTCTGGTGCCACGTCTCATCGGTTAATCCTGGAATGCCATAAATCAAATCGATGCTGATATTAGTAATGCCAAAATCTTGCATTGTCTTGATCGCATCGAGAGACTGGCGGGCTGAATGAACTCTGTTGAGTGCAAGAAGATCCTCGTCGTGAAAACTCTGGATACCGATGCTCAATCGGTTTATCTTACTACGTCGGATGATATCAGCCTTTTCTGTATGGAGATCATCAGGATTGGCTTCCAATGTGATCTCGGCGTCATTGTCTACCTTATAATTTGTGTAGATGGCATCAAACAGATGGTTTAACTCATCCTCTGTGAGCAAAGAAGGAGTGCCACCACCCAGATAGATGGTCTTTATCGATTCATCGCCAAGATATGATTTCTGAAGTTTTAGCTCGGCAACAATTGCTTGAACCATCTCCTTTTTATTTCGGAGTGATGCCACCGAAAAAAAATTGCAATAGTGGCACTTTTGTTTGCAAAAAGGAACATGGATATAGATTCCTGCCATAGAATTTATTTTTTAAGGATAATCCGGAAAGTAGTTCCTTTATCGATGATAGATGATTTAACAAAAATCTTCCCTGAGTGGTAATTGGTAATGATGCGTTCTGAAAGCGACAAGCCTAGTCCCCACCCTCTCTGTTTGCTGGTATATCCGGGATTGAAAATGGTTTTGAATTTCGATTTGGGGATTCCTTTGCCCGTATCAGTAATATCTAATGAGACGGTATGCTGATCTTCAGTAATGTTAATGGTAATTGATCCTTTACCTTCCATGGCATCAACAGCATTCTTACATAAGTTTTCGATGACCCACTCGAATAGCTGTTGGTTAATCGGAGCGTAAATATTAACCTCACTGGGAGTTAGGATATAGTATCTTACGTTTTGTGAAGTTCTGGTTTTCAGATAAGCAATAGAGTTATAGATCAGTTCGGTGATATTCATCTTGGTGAGCGTAGTCTGCGATCCTATCTTCGAAAAGCGTTCTGCCACAGTCTGGAGCCGATCGACATCCTTTTGCATCTCAACAATCGTTTCCTCACTTACATCCTGCATCTTTAAAATCTCAACCCATGCCATAATTGAAGAGAGTGGCGTTCCAAGCTGGTGGGCCGTTTCCTTTGCCAATCCCACCCATACCTGATTTTGCTCAGCCTTGCGGGCAATACTGAATAAAAGGTAGGCGACGACTAAAAAGATACCAATAATCAAAAACATAATGACCGGGTAATAGCGAAGCTGGGTGAGCAATTTTGAATCCTTATAAAAGATATACTGCGTTCCGTGTCCGCTAATTTCTACCTGAATGGGCTCGTTTTCTGAGCTCATTTCGTTAATCGTTTGTTTAAGAAATTCGGGTTCGTTTAAACGGGTTCGTGATATATTACCACTGTTGATGATCTTTGTTTTGGTAACGTCGGTAATAATGACGGGTACCGATGCATAATTATTGGCTACTTCGGAAAAGAAAGACTGAACATTGGTATCGTAAAACTCACGGAGCTCTGTAAAAATTTGAGAATCTTTATAGTATAAATAATCTGTCTTACCGTATTTTATTTCAACAGGTGGGTATTTAGTAAAATCCTTAAGCAGTTTCCCACTCAATTTGGTACCGATTTTAATATTATAATTTCCTACCCATTTAATATTCCGGTCTACATCGGTAATAATGACTGGAATAGATTTATTTTGAGAAATGACTTCAATATATAAACTAACTTCTTCTTCCATGGGTGATTCCGCTAACTTTCTATAAGCTAATGCAAGTAACTCAACACGTTTTTGCTCTTCGAGCTGCATTTTGCGATAATAGATTTCATTGTTGCTAACCAACTCAGCTTGTTGTTGAACAGCCTTAGACCATGTTCTTATCTTTTCGCGTTCATCACTTGCAATCTTCTTTACCAATATATTGGTGTAGAAAATTGATATGATTACAATTAGAACGGCTATAACAAATAAAACCCACTTCCAATGACGCTTTTGTGTGTAGATGCTCAATGCACAAATCTTTTGAATGAATACAGAATAACTCAAACTTCAAAATTAACTCATTTTATCATTTGACTGTAACTTTTTGATCAACATGTAGTCAAAGGATGTATAAAAATGATCATTTAGCAACAAAAAGCACTTATCATGATCCGCCTAAACAACTTGCACAAATCATACGGAATTGGCTCAACCAGTCTACACGTACTAAAAGGAATTGATCTACACATCGGAAACGGCGAACTCGTCTCTATCATGGGTGCATCTGGATCCGGGAAATCTACATTACTGAATATTGTTGGCATTCTGGATACTTATGATGAGGGAGAATTTATACTGGATGGAAAGGTAATAAAGCATATGAACGAAACCCAAGCTGCTTTGTTGAGAAATCAATATATCGGTTTTGTTTTTCAATCATTTAACCTGATTTCATTTAAGAATGCGGTTGAAAATGTTGCGCTTCCTTTATATTATAAAAAGGTTAGCCGGAAAAAAAGGAACATCATGGCATTAGAGTATCTTGATATGATGGGACTGAAAGATTGGGCCAATCATCTACCGAGCGAACTATCGGGAGGACAGAAACAGCGATTAGCTATTGCGCGTGCACTAATCAGTAAACCGAAGATTATTTTAGCCGACGAACCAACCGGGGCTTTGGATAGTACTACCTCTAAAGAGGTGATGGAAATATTTAAGGAAATTAATAAAACCGGGATCACCGTCATTATCGTTACCCACGAAAATGAAGTTGCCATGAGTACCAATAGAATCATCCGACTGCGTGATGGTTTGATTGAACATGACAATCTTACACCTGAGATGCTGAAACAACACCATAATGTACTATTAACCACTCAATCCAACTAACTCATGTTTGATATTGACAAGTGGCAAGAGATATTTGCTACCATCAGTAAAAATAAACTGCGGACTTTTCTGACCGGGTTTAGTGTAGCATGGGGTATCTTCATGTTAATTCTTTTGTTGGGAAGTGGCAAGGGAATGGAAAACTCTGTTCATATTCAATTTGATAAAAGAGCTAAAAATGCTATCTTCCTTTATCCCGGACAAACCAGTAAAGCATATAAGGGAAATAAAACCGGACGTCAGATTCAGTATACCAACGAAGATCTCGACTACATTAAAGAGAGCACGAAGGGAATAGAGTTTAGCTCGGGGAGATACTATATCTCGAATAATGCTATTGTGGCTTATAAAAAGGAGTTTGCTGCTATGGATTTAAGAGCAGTACATCCTGAATTTATCAAGATTGAAAAGGTTGATATGACATCAGGACGGTTTTTCAACACATTCGATCTTCAACAATTCAACAAAGTTGCTGTAATAAGTAAGAAAGCCAAAGAGAGTCTTTTTAAAAATGGAGAAGCTTTGGGTAATTACATCACCGTATCGGGTGTTCCTTTTCAGGTAATTGGTGTATATATTCCTGATAATGAACGTGAGCGTGACGCAAAAACATTATATATGCCCATCTCTACTGCTCAACGCGTCTTCTCTGGTTTTAATATATTGCATAATATCTCAGTAACTACCGGGAACGCAACGGAAGAACAGAGCAAGGCGATACACGAACGGTTGAAAAACATAATGGCAAAACGACATCATTATGATCCATCAGATACGCAAGCTATGTTTTCATATAGTGCCCTCGAAGAGTATATACAGCTTTTAAGTCTGTTTGCCGGTATCCGTCTTTTCATCTGGATCATTGGTTTTGGGACCATTATTGCCGGGATAGTAGGTGTAAGCAATATTATGGTAGTGGTTGTACGCGAACGTACCAAAGAGATTGGTATCCGCAAAGCCATTGGTGCTACTCCCTGGTCTATCATCAGTATGATTTTACAGGAATCAATATTCATTACTTCACTGGCCGGATATATTGGAATGGTTCTGGGAATTGGAATTCTGGAAATCGTAGCAAAAAATGTACGTACTCAATTCTTTGTAAATCCTGAAGCAGATCTGTCGGTTGCAATTTCTGCAACAGTTCTACTGATTCTGGCAGGTGCTGTTGCCGGCTTTATCCCTGCCCGTAAAGCTGCAGCAATTAAACCCATTGAGGCATTAAGAGACGAATAATTAATCACATTATAAAATCGATCTGACTATGTTTGATTTAGATAGATGGCAAGAGATATATCATGTGTTGCAAAAAAACAAAATGCGCACATTCTTTACGGCATTTGGTGTGTTCTGGGGTATTTTTATGCTTGTAGTGATGATGGGATCGGGTAATGGTCTCAGAAATGGCGTTACCGATGGCATGAAAGATTTTGCAACCAACAGTGTTTTCATTTGGTCGCAGTCGACTACTATTCCTTATAAAGGACTACCTCGTGGAAGAAACTTTAAATTCAACAATGACGACCTTGATGCACTAAGAAAAGAGGTGCCCGATATAGAGCATATAGCACCCAGAATTGGAGTAAACAGTGGACCGGGTGATAATGTAATTCATGGACTAAAAGGTGGAGTCTTTACATTATTTGGCGACGTACCCGATTGGTGTAAAATCGATCCTGTAAATGTGATTCAGGGGCGTCTGCTCAATGATAAGGACGTGATTGACTCAAGAAAAGTAGCTGTAATCGGAAATAGAGTACAAGAGGTATTATTTAAGAATGGGGAGAATCCGATAGGACAATACATACGTATTCAAGGTGTATGGTTTCAGGTTATTGGTGTATTTAAACCTAAAAGCCAAAACATAAACTTTGGTGGGGATAAACAACAAACCATCTTCATGCCTTTTACCACTGTACAGAGAGCCTATAACTTTGGTAATTCATTAGACTTCATTGCAGTAACGGCAAAGACTGGAAGCAGTGCAGCAAGTGTTGGTGATAAAGCCATTAAATTATTAAAGAGACGGCATACTATCGCACCAAATGACGAACAGGCAATAGGAAACTTTAACCTGGAAGAGATCTTCAAACAGATAGGCGGTCTGTTTATGGGTATCGACTTTCTGGTTTGGTTAGTTGGAACCGGAACCCTTTTAGCCGGCGTTATCGGAATCAGTAATATCATGCTGGTTATTGTAAAGGAACGGACAAAAGAAATAGGTATTCAACGTGCCATTGGTGCTTCACCGATTGCAATAATATCGCAAATTGTGATGGAATCAGTGGTTTTAACCACTATTGCCGGTTTTGTTGGACTAACCCTTGGGGTCGGTTTGATACAACTGATTAATATGGCGATGACAAGCAATGTTGAGTCGCGACAGATGTTTAAAAATCCATCCGTTGATTTTAATATGGCAATTACTGCTTTAACAATCTTAATCATTTCAGGGGCTTTGGCTGGTTTGATCCCCGCTCGTAGAGCAATTAAAGTAAGACCAATTGATGCATTACGTTACGAATAAATTTAAAAACAGGTAAAAACTATACGGCAATGAAAAAAGTACTCAAAATTTTCCTACTCATTCTTGTGATTGGTATCTTCGGTGGAACACTGTTCTTCCTTTATCAGAAATCGAAAACAAAACCAGTCGTTTACAAAACCACTACACCAACCATTTCGTCTATCGTAAAGAAGACAGTTGCAACCGGATCGATCACTCCAAGAAAAGAGATCGAAATAAAACCACAGGTTTCGGGAATCATCGAAAAGATATTTATCGAAGCAGGCAAGATGATTAAAAAAGGAGATATGATTGCCAAGGTTAAGATTATACCGAATATGGTAGCACTTAATGAGGCTGAGTCGCGCTTAAATAGAGCCAACATTGGATTAGAAGATGCCAAAAAAGTTTACGGCAGGCAAAAGGTGCTTTTTGAGAAAAGGGTTATTGCTGCCGGAGAGTTTCAACAATATGAAACAGCATTCACAAATGCAAAAGAGGCCGTTACCTCCGCAACAGATAATCTGCATCTTGTTCGTGAAGGGGTTACCGGTAAAGCAGCCGAAAGTGGAAATACCATTATTCGCTCAACCATTGATGGGATGATTTTAACAGTCCCTGTTGAAGTTGGTAATTCGGTTATTGAAGCCAACACGTTTAATGCCGGTACTACAGTTGCTACTATTGCCGATATGGGAGAGATGATTTTTAAAGGTAAAGTAGATGAAAGTGAAGTTGGAAAACTCCACGAAGGAATGCCATTGATCCTTTCGATAGGGGCAATTGATAATCTAAAGTTTGATGCTAACCTCGAACATATCTCTCCAAAAGGAGTGACAGAAAATGGAGCGATTCAATTTGAGATTAAGGCAGCCGTCAAGCTAAAGAAAAACAGCTTTATCCGTGCAGGTTACAGCGCAAATGCCGATATCGTTTTGGAACGACGTGATAAAGTAATGGCAATTCCCGAAAGCATGATTCAGTTTGAAGGTCAGAAAACCTTTGTAGAAATTGAAACAGCACCACAGAAATTCACGAAGAGATATATCAAAACCGGCTTATCCGACGGGTTAAATATTGAGGTTTTATCAGGATTGAAGATCAAAGAAAAAATAAAATCCGTTGAACCCCAAGCACCTAAAGCTTCTTAATAATTAAATCAAAGTAAATGTACCGACTTATCTTTTCTCTTTTACTTATTATTGGATTGACATCTATGGGTGTTTGTCAAAACCCGAATAACAAGGGAGCGCTAACCATTAAACTAAATGGTTTTAGAAACGATAAGGGTCAGACTTGTGTTTCGCTGTTTAACAATTCGAAAGGGTTTCCTGGCAAACACGACAAAGCATTTAAGATAATGCGATGTGGTATAAAAGGCAAACAGGCTACGATTGAATTTACCGATTTGCCTTATGGAACTTATGCGGTAGGAGTTTTACATGATGAAAATTTGAACAACAAAATGGATACAAATTTCATTGGGATGCCCAAAGAGGGATTTGGAGCGTCTAACAATCCGAAAAGCTTCATGGGGCCACCATCATTTGAAAGCGCTTCATTTGAGATAAATTCAAATAGCAAAACCATCGAGATTAATATTAAGTACTTGTAAGTATTCAATGCATATCCCCCTGAACCAACCGATGTTTGTTCAGGGGCTTTTTTATTTGTGATTAGAAAATTATCTTTGCATAAGCAATTAAAACTATGTCTGACAAAAGGTCTGCCATCATAATTGGCTCCGGGATAGGAGGAATAGCTACTGCCATTTATTTGGCAAAGAATGGCTACGACGTAAAGATTTATGAGAAAAATTCTTCACCTGGAGGCAGATGTGGACAGACCATTCGTGATGGACACCGGTTTGATCTGGGGGCGACCATGTTTCTGATGCCATCTGTTTATCAAGAGGTCCTAGCTTCACTGGGACTGAAACTGGAAGACAATTTTGAAGTCGCCCCACTATCTACGCTTTACAAATTGTACTTTGCTGATGGATCACAGTTTTCATTTACCGCTGATGAAGAAAAGATGCAGAAGCAAATGGAGGTGATAGAACCGGGTAGTTTTAAGAAAATGCAATCTTATACTACCAAGGGGTATAAGTTCTTTCAACTTTCGATGAAGGAATTGATTGGACGAAACTTCTTTAGATTGATCGATTTTATTACGCTTAAAAACACGATACTCTTAATAAAGCTAAAGACATATATTAAACACAGCTTCTTTATTAAGAAATATTTCAAGAACCCTCATCTACAGATGGCTTTTACCTTTCAGAATATTTACATTGGTCAAAGTCCTTTTCAATCACCTGCTCTATTTTCAATGTTACCTGCAGCCGAATTGAGAGAAGGTTCGTTTTCAATTAAGGGTGGAATGTACCGTATTGTTGAAAAGCTTGTCGACATGGCAACTGAATTAGGAGTTCAGTTTTATTATAGCAACCCCGTTTCTAAAATAGTTATCCATAACAATGTGGCTAGCGGTATTCTTTTAAGTAATGGAACAGAAATAGTGGCAGATACGATCATTGCAAATGCTGACCTGCCTTATGTCTATCGTGAATTACTGCCTGATAAAAAGATTTCATCCAGAATAGACGGAATGAAATATGCCTGCTCTGCCATTGTTTTTCATTGGGGACTCGATAAAGTATATCCTCAGTTAGGACACCACAGTGTGTTCTTTTCAGAAGGATATCATTTCAGCATGGATAAGATCTTTAAAGAAAAAGCTATTGCAGATCATCCGAACTTTTATATTCATGCACCGGTCAGATCCGATCTTTTAGCAGCACCAAAAGATCAGGACACCTTGTCGGTGGTTATCCCGGCGGGCCATCTAGACATGAAGCACAACCATGACTGGAATAAACTAAAAAACAGTGCCCGCTCTTCAGTAATCAATCGATTAAAAGCCTTAGGGTTAGAAGATATTGAAAGTCATATTAAATTCGAGATCTGTTATTTGCCCCAGACATGGAAAAGCATTTACAACGTTTCGAGAGGCGCTGTATTCGGCAGCTTGAATCATAGCATCTTTCAAATGGGATACTTTCGTCCCCACAACAAACACAATCGTTACAAGAATCTCTATTTCGTTGGTGGCAGCACCCATCCGGGAAATGGAATTCCATTGGTATTGTTATCCGCAAAACTCACCTCAGAACGCATTATAAAAGATGCAACCAAACGCTAAGTGATTGTAAAGAATTAAGACCCGATCTCGTTCACAATTAATATTATTATAAATGGACACATTAACAGAATCTTACATTGAAATATTCAATTCAATATCTTTCGAGAAGATAAAAGATCATCCAAACATTCTAATTGCCGCAAGGTTTTGGGATGACGAAAGATATGATTCTGCCAAGACCTGTTACAAATTCATGCGGGCGATAGATGACTTGATAGACGATCATAAGGCCAGCAATATTGTTATTGCCGAAAATGAAAAAGATCAATTCGTTGCAAATGTTGATGATTGGATTGCTTCTATCATCAGTGCCACAAATAATAGTCCTATTCAAAAAGAACTAATCGACACACTCGACAAGTTTCAGATTCCGCTATGGCCCATGGAGGCTTTTGCGAAATCGATGATTTATGATATTCACCACGATGGATTTCCTACGGTACAGGCCTTTCTTGATTACTCGGCAGGCGCATCTGTGGCTCCGGCTTCTATATTTGTTCATCTCTGCGGTATCCACAAAAACCAATTCGGACAATATACAGATCCCGAATTTGATGTAAAGGAAGCCGCAACACCCTGTGCCATTTTTAGCTATTTAGTTCATATCATTCGTGATTTTCAGAAAGACCAATTCAACAACCTGAACTATTTTGCTGACGACCTGATTGAAAAGAACGGATTGAGCAGACAGGAACTCAGAAGTATTGCATATGGAGCCCCGATACCACAGGGGTTCAGAAATATGATCAATGAATATTATCAGCTAGCAGATGAATACCGTATAAAAACATGGAAGGTAATCGATGCCATTGCTCCCCTGCTTGAACCGCGTTATCGCTTAAGCCTCGAAATTATTTTTAATCTGTACCTCATGGTCTTCGAAAGAATAAATATAGAGGAAGGCACTTTCACAACAGAAGAGCTTAATCCTACTCCTGACGAAATAAAGGAAAGAGTCTATTCAACTATAATGAGTTTCGAAATGGCTTAACAATCTCTATTCCACAATTTATTTGAATGATTCATTCTTCAATGTCGATGAACTAAAGGATAGCTCTTTTGGTTTATCTCTTTTATGTTTGTAACATAATTTGTCATTGCAAAATCTCTAACTTTGCTTTTTTCAAGGAATAAATAACTGAATATGGAAAATAAGAAAATCCCAACCTATCTGCCCATCGTTTTAGCAGTAGTTTTAGTTGGTGGAATGCTTTTAGGGATGTTAATCTCCCGATCACAATCTGGAGGAATCTTTCATTCAAACAGAGGGAATAACAAGATTGACGACCTGATCAATTATGTGGACGAAAATTATGTAGATACTGTAAATAAGAACAAACTTTATCAACAGGCAATTGAGGGAATGTTGCAAAGTCTGGATCCCCATTCATCTTATATCTCCGCTGAGGAGTTTAATGAAGTTAATGATCCGTTGGTAGGAGGTTTTGATGGCATCGGTGTTGAATTCAGATTAGAAAAAGACACCGTCGTAATTGTAACACCCGTCAGTGGAGGTCCTTCTGAAAGAGTTGGATTGAAAGGTGGCGATCGTATTGTAAAAGTAGACGGACAACTTATTGCAGGGAAGAAAATCACCAATCCAAAGGTGATGAAACTACTTAAAGGCCCGAAAGGAACTAAGGTTAATATCTCTGTCTATCGCAGAGGGACTAAAGGATTGACAGATTTCACCATCATCAGAGATAAAATCCCAATTAATAGTATTGATATTGCATACATGGTAGAACCAGGCACCGGCTATATCAAGGTCAATAAGTTTGCCGAAAATACCGGTGAAGAGTTTAATAACGCGCTGCTGAAGCTTCTTCATTCTGGTATGAAACGTTTGGTGATCGACCTGAGAGGCAATCCCGGAGGTGTTATGCAGGCAGCCATTCAGATGATTGACCAGTTCTTACCAAAAGGAAAGTTGATCGTATATACCAAAGGTACCCACCAGGCGAAAGAGTCGTTCTATGCAACACAAGATGGCATTTTTGAAAAGCAACCGTTGGTGGTGTTGATCGACGAAAGCTCTGCATCGGCTTCAGAAATCATGGCAGGGGCTATTCAGGATAACGATCGTGGTTTAATCATTGGTCGTCGGTCATTTGGAAAAGGGTTAGTACAACAGCAGATGAGTTTCCCCGACGGAGCAGCTGTCAGATTAACCGTAGCAAGATATTACACACCAACCGGACGATGTATCCAGAAATCATACAAAGACGGCACAGAAGCTTATTATAACGAATTCTACAAACGCGTATTGGATGGTGAGCTTACCAACAAAGACAGCATCAAGTATGTCGATTCATTAAAGTTTAAGACACCTGGTGGAAAGACTGTTTATGGTGGAGGTGGAATTACTCCTGATATCTTTATTCCTGTCGAGACAGGTGAGAAATATCGTTATTATAATGCACTGGTCAACAAAGGTGTTATCTTCGAATATGCCTTTGAATTAACCGATCGGTTACGAAAATCGTTAATGACCAATAAAAACTTCGAAAACTTTAAAAGGAGCTTTAAGGTCACGCCTGAAATGTTTTCAGAGCTAACCAAACGAGGAGAAAAAGCCGGAATTAAATACGATGCCAAGAATGCGAAACTAATGGAAGAGAAAATCAACCTCCTCCTCAAAGCATATGTCGCCCGTAATATCTATGGCGACAATGGCTTCTTCCCCATGCTTCTAGAAGACGATGTAGCCTTTCATCGGGCATTAAAAGAGATTACTAAGATGAAATAATATTTTTAACATTAATCAAAAGAGGCTGTCTTGAATATCGGGACAGCCTCTTTTGATATAACATAAACCCGGATCACAGTTATTAACGGGAACTGACAAAATCGTCACTACATATCCACGCGTTATTTGCCTTTATTCTGCGTCAATATTAAGCGAAGCGAAGTATCTTTTGTGATGTAGCCCCAAGCCCAATTGATAAAAATAATGATTTTATTTCTGACACTCAGAATAAGCATTAAGTGCAAAAACATCCAGATTAACCATGCGAAATACCCTTTAAACCTAAAGAACGGAAAATCAACAACAGCCTTATTCCGGCCAATAGTAGCCATAGATCCAAAGTCTTTATATTCATAGTCGATAAGTTTTTCACCTTGAACTGTTTTCTTAAGGTTCTCTGCCAAAGTCCGGGCCTGATTAATGGCCACATTAGCTACTTGTGGATGCCCAAAAGGATATTTTGGCGTAACCATATAAGCAATGTCGCCAATTGCATAGATGTTTTCACTATTAACCACCTTGTTTGTTCTATCGACAATAATACGATTCCCTTTAGTATAATATTCTTCAGGCAGACCTTGAATCGTATTACCCGTAACCCCGGCAGCCCATATAACAGTTTTAGCGCTGATCGAATCGCTATTATTTAATTCCAGCATATCCCCGTTATAGTTCTTTACAAATGTTTCAGTCAAAACGTGCACTCCCATTTCCTGCAGGTACCTTAACGAAGCAGTTTTGGCATTTAAGCTCATGCCGTTTAACGTATGCGGACTCCCCTCTATCAATGTGATTTTAAATTTTGAGAAATCTATTCCCGAATAGTCTCTCGGCAAAACATTTTTTTTAATCTCGGCAAAAGCACCGGCCAGCTCAACACCGGTAGGACCGGCACCCACTATAACAACATTTAACAATCCCTCCTTTTCGTTTTCATTAGCAGAAATTACATCTTCAAAAGTTTGCAATATATGGTTACGAATCGTAATGGCATCATAAGTAGTTTTCAAAGTAAAGGCGTATTTGCTAATATCATTATTGCCAAAGAAATTAGTTTTACATCCTAATGCAATAACCAGATAGTCGTAATCAAAGTCGCCAATTGTTGAGGTTATTGTGTTATTTGCACTGTCTATGCTTAAAACCTCGGCAAGTCGTATTTGTACATTTGGTTTATTCTTGAAAATATTTCGAAGAGGAAAAGAAATACTTGAGGGTTCTATCTGTGAAGTAGCAACCTGATAAAACAAAGGTTGAAATTGGTGGTGATTAATTTTATCGATAAGGAGAATATCGAACAACGCCTCATCCAGTTTTTTGACAAGCTGTATACCAGAGAAGCCACCCCCTACTACAATTACTTTCTGTTTTGTTTTCATTATAATCCTGAGTCAATTAAATCATTTATTATCAAATTGATATAATTTATATCCGAAATATTCATTTATCATCGTTAACTTTAATCTCATTAAATTCATTTTTAAATCCATCACTAATGGCTCCTTCCCATTGTGAAGTTAATTTCATTTCACCCCTTTTTTAAGTTTAACAATCAGTTGCGCTAAACCAAAAACAAAGTATTTGATTTGCTATTTAACAAATATTAGCTGAATTTTGTTATACTATTTCTCAGTAAAGGTTAAAACTATATAGTATCCCATCATGAAACGCAAGATAATAAAGATAACACTGATCATTGTATCAATATTGGCAGTAATCATTCTGGCACTGGCATTATCTATTTCGCCCATCGCTAAAAACTATATAGAAAAACATAGTAAAGAACTCATCGGACGACAAGTAACGATTAAAGATCTGCATCTGAATATCTTCACAGGATCATTGAGAATGAATTTCATCAAGATGTATGAAGCAAATAATCACGATTTGTTTGCTTCTGTCGACTCCTTTAAGATGAACATGACACTGTATAAACTGATCAGCAAAAGAGTTGAAGTAACCGAAATAAAAGTCATCCATCCTTACGCTGAGATCCTTCAAAATGGAAGTAAATTTAATTTTGATGACCTCATGCCTAAAGAAGATACGAGCAAGGTAAAAAAAGCAAAGTCTTCATTTCCAAAATCCATCGTACTTAAGAATATTTATGTCAGTGGTGGCAAGCTTATCTACAGCGACTTGCAATTGAAAAGCACCATCACGATGAATGAACTGGGCGTATCTATTCTCAAACTTGCTTTTGATCAAGGCAATACCGATGCCGGAATTCACCTGAAGATAGGCGACAAAGCTACTGTGGACAGTCGTACCACGCTAAATCTTCAGACGAATGAATACAAAATCAATCTGAAAGTCAGCAAACTCCCTATCGATATCATTACCCCCTATGTCAAA
>JAHEYR010000095.1 GCA_023251485.1 Bacteroidales bacterium | reverse complement strand
TGGAGGCACACTGAATCAAGATAAAAATTACTCACTGGGGAAAGGCAATCTATTTCGTAATATGTTAGGACAAAAAAACATAGAGAATGATTTTTTCAAAACCGGCAAAACAGAAAACATTGATGATACACGGGGAGATGGAATTGAACGAAAAAACACTACGTTCGATAAAGAACATATAAATGGTCGCATTGGTGTTAAACTTGATGAGAACTGGAAATTAAATTTTAATGGCGAATATGTATGGGCCAATCATGTTAATACACCAGGTGATTTAAGTGATGGAATAAAGCACCCAGCCGTAAAAGATGTAAACCATTATTCAGGAGATATTAGTCTGGAAGGAAAACTATCAGAGAATAATTCATTGACGATCAAAGGATTTACCGGAAAAGAATCGGAATTAGATTACACGGTTTATGAGGATCAATACAATCCGGATTGGAGCGTAACAACGATTGCTATCGCCCCTTATAAATCGTACAAAGTTAACACCACCTGGACAGGTCTCAGTATTGTGGATGTTTTGAAGGCGGGAAATAATAGTTTTACTTTTGGGATTGAGAATCAATCAGCGACATTAAACAGCCAACGTTTCGACAATACAGGAAAAGAGTTAATCACGTACAATCCTGATTATAATCAATCTAATACGGGTGCTTTTGCACAGGGCAATCTGATGATGATGGACAATAAGTTGATTATTTCTACCGGTGTCCGTTTCGATCTGATGAATTATAAAATTCTCGAAACAAATTTGTTCAATAACAAAGAAAGCAAAGCCGATAATCAGGTATTTAGCCCTAGTATTGGTGCAAAATATCACATCACCAAAAACTTTGCAATCAGAGCTTCCGTTTCTAAAGGTTACGCCCCGGCAAGCATCTACAACATAGCTGGTTATACCGAACAAGCCGATTATTATAAGGCAAAACATGTAGGTATTATTCAAGGAAATCCTGACCTCAAAAACATGGAGAGTACTACTTCAGAAATAGGCTTTATCCTGACCGATAAGAAAGAAAGAATTCGCTTCGAAATGGCTTATTTCTCAACGATCTATAAAAATAATGCTATAGAAAAAATGACTTTCCCTACTGGTTTAAAATTAACTGCAACCGGAGACACGATCGATTCGTACACCTCATATGTCAATGCGAACAAGAGTTTGATCAATGGCATGGAGACATCGCTATCGGCTCGTCTATCTGAAAACAAAAACTACACATTAAATGCTACGATCAACTGGAATCATTTTTTCAAAGCACAAGAGATAGTCTCAGAATATGGCGTGGGTGAAATAAAACATCGCATGTACAACATTGCAATGAATACTGCTCGATTTGATCTTACGTTTCAACATACCAATGGATTATTTGCAGGTATCAATGCACGTTATGTAAACGATCGATATGATCGTAACTGGGATTACTGGGATCAATTGGTGGAAATCAAATATGGTGACTTCATCGTAATGAATGCCAATGTTGGTTATCGTTTTAGGAAACATCAAGTTTCTCTTTTTGTTAATAACTTAACTGACGAAAACTATTATGAAAAGAGAGGATTCAATCTACCCGGACGTTCATTTACAGTAAAATATTCGTTCACCTTCTAGCCTATTTCTAATTAATAAAGGACCAATCCTCAATAAATCATTCAGAAACAATTGCAATGAAAAAAGAATGGCATATTTTCAAAACATCACTACTCTTCTTCACCCGTATTCCGGTTGGAGGACATGGTGAATGGGAACAAGAATATGTTGATAAAGCAACTTCATACTTGCCCGTAATTGGATTATTAGTAGGAAGTTTTGGAGGATTGGTCTTCGTTGGATCGACTTATCTCTTTCCACAAACTGTAGCCATTGTGTTAAGCATGGTGGCTACAGTATTACTTACAGGTGCTTTTCATGAAGATGGATTTTGTGATGCATGCGATGGCTTCGGTGGTGGTTATACAAAAGAACAACGCCTGATGATTATGAAAGATAGTCGAAGTGGTGCTTATGCTGTTGTAGGAGCTGCGTTACTTTTACTACTTAAATTCAGTGCATTAACATCGCTTCCGGCAACTGTAATTCCACTGGTATTCATTGCAGGACATACGATTAGCAGAACAACGATTATATGGTTCGTTTCAATCCATACTTATGCAAGGGATGATAATCAATCGAAAAGTAAACCGCTTGCAAAATCGTTACCGTTAAGCAGAATAATCATCTCGACAATCGCTGGTTCATTGACACTATTACTCCTTCCCTGGCAGCCGGCTATTGCCGGACTTATTGTATCGATCATCGTTTTTGTGATATGGAGTCAATATGTTGTAAAACGGCTAGGAGGATATTCGGGAGACTGCCTCGGTGCCACACAACAACTCGTAGAAGTTGCTTTCTATCTTACCATCACTGCTTATTATTTTAATTTCAATGGCTGAGATATTAACTTTTATCCGACACACGAAGACGGTTGCCCAACCAGGCATCTGTTATGGGCAGGCTGATATTGATTTGGCACCTACCTGTCATGATGAGATGAATGTCGTTTTAGAAAAGATAAAACATCTTCAGCCACAATTCATGGTGAGTAGTCCGCTTCTACGTTGTACTAAACTTGCCTCTTTTCTCGAAAAGCATATTGAGCTTTCATTTCAAGTAGATGAACGAATCAAAGAAGTATCTTTTGGCGAATGGGAACTAAAGCCATGGGACGAAATAAATCAACCCAAGCTCTTTGAATGGACCAAAGCATACGAAGACACGCCTCCACCCGGGGGCGAATCGTTCAATATGCTACTGAATCGGTTTGATTCTTTTTGGAATGAGATCTGGCAAAATGAAGCAAAAGAGGTGTTTCTGATTACCCATGATGGAATTTTAAGATCGGCTCTCGTTAAAGCATTGAAGCTTAATTCACGACAAGTTTTTTCATTTAACCTTTCCTATGGCACTATAATCAGGATTAAAAGAATTGAATCCGATTTTTACTCCATTCAAATTTTATAATATGGCACACATTCATCTTATCACAGGTGGTCAACGCTCTGGAAAAAGCTCTTTTGCACAAAAGATAGTACTTGAGAAAACGAATCGTCCTCTTTATATTGCAACATCAAGACTGTGGGATGAAGATCACGCACAACGAATTCGTCGCCACCAAAACGATCGTGGAGATCAGTGGGAAACCATTGAGGAAGAGGTTCTTCTTTCAACACTGAATATTGATAAAAGGATTGTAGTGCTCGACTGTGTTACACTTTGGCTGACTAATATTTTTTTCGATCTGGAGGGAAATGTGGAAAAGAGCCTGGAAAAAGCAAAAGAGGAATGGAGCCTTTTCATGAAGAATGATGCAGAGGTATATGTGATCACCAACGAAATAGGAATGGGCGGTCATCCTACCAATAGTGTTCAAATTAAATTCACAGACGTTCAGGGATGGATGAATCAATATATCGCTAAAGAAGCAGAAACAGTAACGCTAATGATTTCAGGAATCCCGGTAAAAATAAAATAGTACATTTCATTTATTAATTCATTTCAGGCATAACGCCCATTATATCGACAAACATGGAATCATCAATTTCCTTTCACATTGAAAAGCCTCTGACAGCTATTGAGGAGACAATACAGCACAAAATAGATAACAAAACCAAACCATTTGGCGCTCTTGGTGTGCTTGAAACGTTAGCCAAACAGGTTGCGCTCATTCAACAAACCCTCACTCCTACCCTGACAAAACCATGTATTCTTGTCTTTGCCGGTGACCATGGGATAGTGGAAGAAGGAGTCAGTCCGTTTCCACAAGAAGTAACTCCACAAATGGTTCATAATTTCTTAAATGGTGGTGCAGCTATTAATGTCTTTGCCCGTCAGAACAACATCAAGCTTAAAATAATCGATGCCGGTGTTGCCGTCGACTTTATTCCTCATCCTGATCTACTAAACCGCAAGGTGGCTTACGGCACAAAAAATTTCGCAAAAGAGTCTGCCATGACACCTACCGAATGCATGAAAGCCATGCAACATGGAGCAGCTCTCGTTGAAGAATGTGCAGCAGAAGGAACAAATATTATCGGGTTTGGAGAAATGGGGATTGGCAATACTTCATCATCAGCCGCCCTCATGCATCTCTTTACAGATATTCCTGTCGTCGATTGTGTTGGAAGAGGTACCGGATTGGATGAAAACGGCATCAGTCATAAAGCAAATGTCATCATAAAAGCTATCAACAACTATCCAAGACACATGGACCCATTGAGTATCCTGTCGTGGTTTGGCGGATTCGAACTCGCCATGACATGTGGTGCTATGCTTAAAGCTGCTGAAAAGAAGATGGTCATCATGATTGATGGATTTAATATAACGGCTGCTCTTCTTGCAGCGCATGCATTCGACTCTAACGTATTGGGATATTGCGTATTCAGCCATTGTTCAAACGAGAATGGTCATCGGGCTATGATTGAGTTTCTCGAAGGCAAACCTATCATCGCGCTCGACATGCGACTGGGTGAAGGCACTGGTGCTGCTGTTGCATTACCAATCATTCAATCAGCAGTAGCCTTCTTAAACGAAATGGCCTCTTTCGATTCGGCCAATGTAAGTCGTGAAAAATAAAGTCTGTTAGTTCAAGTGATAAAAGTAAGCTAACAGTTGAGGCTGACCCAAATGGATCAGCCTCACTTTTTTTAGAGATTTCTACTTTTTAAGCAGAAATTATACACAAACATTCACTTTAGCATTATTTCTTGATTGGAATAATCCAATAAGAGTAATTGTAATCTTTATAAGGTAAACGGTATTGTGGTAGAGCGGGCGATCCCCAACTATCAACACCACCAACACCGGCTTGAATTAAATCGACATCCAGATGAATATACTTATCCGGCTCGAGTAACTCAGAGTGGGTTTGAACGGCTTCACGAACATCACCGGCATCCAGTTGCGAAAGGCTGTAAGGCAGGGCATTGACATTTAACACTGTTTCATTAGCACCAATCATCACACCCGAACCATCTTTCCGTAAGAGCTTAGCCCAACGAACATCGGTACGATTTCCACTCTCCTGTGGACGGACATATGGATGATATAAATCATTGATCGTCTTTTTATAGATACCCACGATATTAGCCGATTTTCTATCCAGATACGACTCACCCGGACCACGACCATACCATTCCATTGTAGTAAAATCAGTTGGTAACTGTAAGTGATTTCCGAACTTCAACAATACCGGTTCTTTCTCTTTCCCAGCCTTCAGATCATTGGACACCAATATTCTACCCACAGCATCAATAACAAACTTTTGCTTATAACCAGCATTGCCATTAAGCAGACTCTTTTCAAATGACACAACGACATTTCCATTTTCGAGTTTAGTAACATTTGAAGTGATTACCTTAAAGCCCGGATCTCTCCATGTTTTATTTGTTCTGTTATACCCTGCTCCATAATCATTGTCGACCAATGGTCTCCAGAAAGTGGGGTGGGCACCTTGAACTAAAATAATTTTTCCATTCGCTATGTAAGATGAGATTTCGCCTATTTTCTTATCAAAAGTCAATGTAACACCTGAACCTTTAACCGTGATGGTATTATCATTTTCCACATAGCTAAGAGCCCCATTTGAAGGTTTTACAATTGTAGAATAGTTGAAGGTATTGAGATTAAACTGATCATAGGCCATGACCATCTCTTTAGGAACACCTAACTCATCAGCTTTTGTGCGATAACGAATATTCAACATCGCCTCCTTATCTTTTGCAAGTTGAGCTGGAAGTGTAAGTGTGTATTGTTTAGCACTGCGTGGTCCAATTGAGAGATCATCTATTTTTCCATTAGCAACGACAACTCCATTTTCAGTCACATCCCATGTCATGTAATAATTTGAAATATCTCTAAAGAAATAGGAATTAAACACTTCAATTAACCCTTTATTCGCATCAACAATTTTCGTTTTTATAAACTGATGTGCTTTCTTTGCCTCTTCGTACATGGGTGTAGTTCTCCGGTCAGCCATAACAACACCCTTTACACAGAAGTTATGATCGTCGTTTAAAGGCTTGCCCCAGTCACCACTATAGCCAAATACTTTTTTTCCATTTTTTTCAAAATAGATGGCCTGATCTACCCATTCCCAAATAAAACCGCCTTGTAAGAACGGATGACTTTCGATCACATCCCAGTAATCTTGAAAGTTACCCAATGAATTACCCATGATATGTGCATATTCTGACATGATCAGTGGTCTATTGGGATTGCTCTTAGAATATTGCACCATCCATTCCGGATCAGGGTATTGAGGGACTATTAAGTCTGTATTCCAATCCTCTTCAGCTCGTTCATATTGTATAGGACGAGAAGGGTCATAACCACGAACCCAATTATATCCCTGCATAAAGTTCCAGCCATTTCCAGCTTCGTTGCCTAAAGACCAGAACACAACACTGGCAAAGTTTTTATCGCGAATCACCATTCTCGAAATGCGTTCAAGATGAGCTTTCTCCCAGACAGGATTATTTCCCAATGAATGGCCTAAATCATAATACATACCATGGCTCTCAATATTGGCTTCATCCACTACATAAATGCCATATTCATCGCATAACTCATACCATCTCTCGCAGTGTGGATAATGCGAATTACGAACCGCATTAAAGTTTGCCTGTTTCAGCAACTGCATATCTTTAACCATTAATTCTTCAGAGATAACATGTCCATTCGCAGGATCGTGTTCATGGGTGTTTGCTCCTTTAAAATAGACGGGTTTCCCATTAATGAGCATCTGGCGGTCTTTGACTTCGGCTGTACGGAATCCTATTTTGCGTGATACGACTTCAAGCACCTGCTTATTTTCATCTAAAAGTGTTACTGTTAGCCGATAGAGGTTAGGCACTTCAGCTGACCATGGTTTTACATTTGGAATTGTCCCTTTAAATTGAACAATGCTCTTTCCAAAAGCCATTTTTAGTTCTCCGGCATGCAGGGTATCGCAATAAACTTTTGTACCGTTCAAATCAGCAATACAAGCAATTACACTTGTCTTTCCTTTGTTATTACTGGTAAAATTAAACACCTCAGCCTGCATGGTAAACAATCCATTTGTATAGCTATTGTCCAACGGTGTCTTGATATTCAAGTCATTTAAATGAACCTTCGGACGAGCATAGACATACAGATCGCGTTCAATACCAGCCAACCGCTGAAAGTCCTGACACTCCAGATAACTACCATCGCTCCAACGAATAATCTGAATAGCAATCTGATTTACACCTGGTTTTACAAAAGAGGTTACATCAAATTCTGCAGCCAATTTACTATCTTCAGTATAGCCAACCGCTTTACCATTGATCCAGACATATCCTGCTGATTTTATTCCATCCAAATGGAGATAAATCTGTTGTCCGTTCCATGTTTCGGGTACTGTAAAAATTCTACGATACGATCCGGTATGATTAATCTCCCCTGGAATGGTGGGGGGAGTAGGATTATGCATAGAAAATTCATACGGTTGATTTACATATATTGGAACCCCATAGCCATGTAGCGCCCAATCAGCCGGAACTTTAAAGTTGACCCATTTGCTATCATCAAAATCAGTAGTATAAAAATTTTCAGGACGATCTTTATATTTTTCAACCCACTTAAATTTCCAGTCACCATTAAGAGATACGAATCGGGAAGAGTTTTCCATTTTCCCTTTCGTTGCCAGCTCTGCAGTTTCGTATGGAAAGTAAGCAGACCGCATGGGTAAACGATTGATCTGATTAATATCTGGATTTTCCCAATCCTGAACAAGTTGTGTTTGGGCTTTAAGCCCCCAGCTAAATAATAATAAAAAACCGATAACTATTCTCTTCATTGCTTATTGAGTTGATGATAACTTTGCGAAAGTAATAAAATAAAACATAAAGAACATTTTAGTTTCAAATTAATTTTCTAAAGTATCTTTACAAAACAAAGAGCCGCTCAGAATTTATCTGAACGGCCCTTTAACAGAAGAATTCAAAAAAAAACTAAACCAAATGATAAGGTTTTAAAATTTCTTTACCTTTTTCGATGGCCTTTTCATTTGCAGGAATCATTCCATGATGACGTTTGGGAAGTGATTTTTCAAGTCCTTTATGAATAAATTCGGGGGCAATAATAGGTTTCATTTTCAAGAATCCCCCTAATACTACCATATTAAAAACTTTAGTTAATCCGGCTTTTGTTGCTTCTTCAGTGGCATCTATCTGATAGATATTGATATCCTTACGAAGTGGATGATGCGTAATTCCGTTAGGATCATAAATCAATAAACCACCGGGTTTTACGCTCTTTTCAAACTTGTCCATTGATTGCTGATTCAGAATAATGGCAGTATCAAAAGCATTCAGAACAGGAGAACTGATGCGTTCGTCGCTGATGATAACCGTGACATTAGCAGTACCTCCACGCATTTCGGGTCCGTAAGATGGCATCCAGCTTACTTCTTTATTTTGCATTACACCGGAATAGGCAAGAATTTTACCCAATGAGAGCACACCCTGACCACCAAAACCGGCAATGATAATTTCTTCAGTCATAATTTAACATTTTTAATTCGTTAAACGCTATTTAACCAGTTGACCGTCCACTTTAATATCGCCAAGTGGATAATAAGGGAACATATGCTCAACCATCCAATCATTCGCCTGACGAGGATTCATTTTCCAACCTGAATTACAGTTAGAAACGATTTCGATAAATGAAAGACCTTGTTTTAAATCTTGATTTTCAAACGCCTTACGGATTGCTTTCTTAGTTTTACGAACAGCTGCGGGTGAATGAACAGCCTGACGGGTCACATAATGAGTTCCGGGCAATATTGCAATCATCTCAGTAATCCGCAATGGAGAGCCAGTATCGGCAATACTTCGCCCATAAGGAGAAGTAGCAGTCTTCATGCCTTCAAGTGTAGTAGGAGCCATTTGTCCACCGGTCATTCCATAGATCCCATTATTGATAAAAATGATGGCAATATTTTCGCCTCTGTTACAAGCATGAATTGTCTCAGCTGTACCTATTGCAGCAAGGTCACCATCACCTTGATAAGTAAAAACATAACGATCTGGAAGCAACCGCTTAATAGCAGTAGCAACGGCAGGAGCGCGACCATGAGCAGCACCCTGGCAGTCGAAATCAAAGTAATTATATGCCAACACAGAACAACCGACAGGTGCAACACCAATAGTTTGTCCCTGTATTCCCATTTCTTCAACAACTTCGGCAATAATACGATGCACTGTACCGTGGCCGCATCCGGGACAGTAGTGAAATTCATTGTCAGTCAGAACCTTGCTTTTGCAATAAATAAGATTTTCGTCCTGCTGCAATTCTTCTTTGGTAATATTTTCAGACATGATGATTAACCTCCAATAATTTGATTTTCAAGCGCATGTAATACTTCCGAAGGTGATGGAATAATACCTCCAAAGCGACCATAATGCTCAACATGTACCCTACATTCAACTGCAAGTTTTACATCTTCAATCATCTGGCCAGCACTCATTTCGACCACTAACATTCCTTTTGTTTTACCTGCAAGATCATGCAATACCTTTACAGGAAAAGGATAAAGCGTAATTGGACGAAGAAGTCCAATTTTAATACCTTTTTCGCGTCCAAGCTCCATTGCCTTTTGACAAATACGGGCACTAGAACCATATGCAACAAAGACATAGTCAGCATCCTCACAATCGATCATTTCATAGCGAACCTCCTCTGTTTCAAGAATACGGTATTTAGCCTGAATTTTCAGGTTTACCTTTTCTTGACGTGACGACTCCAGTTCGAGCGAAGTGATAATATTGTGTGGCCGATCAGGTGTTTTCCCTAATGTTGACCAGGGATGATGCTCGCGGATGTAGGCATCGCTCCATCGTGGTTCCTGATCACCAATTTCGACCTTCTCCATCATCTGACCAATAACACCATCACTTAAAATCATACAAGGATTACGATACTTAAAGGCTAATTCAAAACCCAAAGATACAAAGTCGTACATCTCTTGTACTGATGCAGGAGCAAGCGTAATTAGTTTATAATCACCATGACCTCCACCTTTTACAGTTTGGAAATAATCAGCCTGAGAGGGTTGGATAGTACCTAAACCAGGGCCACCACGAACCACATTCACAACAAGACAAGGAAGTTCGGCACCAGCCATATACGATAATCCTTCTTGCATCAAACTGATGCCAGGAGAGGATGAGGATGTCATGACACGCTTACCACAACCGGCGCCGCCATATACCATATTAATTGAGGCTGTTTCACTTTCAGCCTGTAATACAACCATTCCGGTTCTTTCTTTTGGCTTTTCAGCCATCAGATATTCCATAATCTCACTTTGTGGAGTTATAGGATACCCGAAATAACCATCAGCACCTGCACGAATAGCACCTTCTGCTATCGCTTCGTTGCCTTTCATTAATCTGAGCTCTTTCATTTTTAGAGAAAGTATTATTTATTGATTAACTGTTGAGTTTTACTCTGTAAACAGAGATTACGCCATCCGGACAAACTACTGCACAATTTGTACAACCTATGCAGTTATCGTTCACCATTTCAGCGTAATGATAACCTTTTCCGTTCACGTTTTTAGATAATGCAATTACTGATTCAGGGCAGGCGGGAACACAGACCTCACAGCCTTTGCACCGCTCTGTATCAATCTTAATGCTACCTTTTACTTTTGCCATAATAGATAGATTTGGATAGGATTTAATTGAAGAACTGTGTTGAAATATGTGGCGAAGATACTCATTTTAATTCATGAGTGTTCGCTTAGCGGTCAGAATCTTTTAGAGCTATTAAATTTTTATTCATTTTAAATAACAACACGCATAAATTTAAAAATCAACATATTAAACATCAACAAAATATCAAACAAGCAAATATATGAAAAATAAATTTCACCTTTTTGAATTCGCTAATCCTATATATCTATGAAAATACTGACTTTTATATGAAGAGAATGACTTTTCACACCTTCCTCTCCATAAGTCAAAGCAGATCTGCCAAAACAAACCGGGCTAGCCTATTTTCTCATTTCAAGCCAAGTGGTTGAAATGCCGAAACTTTATACGATGGTTATTTAAATCATTAAGACAGTCATTAAAATATGATGAGCTATGTATATTCCTACAACTTTTTATAACAGAGCCTTATCAAATAATATCATTTATAGACTATTCAACAGTTTTATGTTCTTTTAATAGTGTTGGAACTTTTCTAGCCTTCAACAATTTAGGTTCTTTTTGGGGAGGCCAGAATTTCGGGAG
>JAHEYR010000276.1 GCA_023251485.1 Bacteroidales bacterium | reverse complement strand
TAAAAGAGTTATGAATTATAAGTTATGAGTTATGAGTGTCAGCGTCTGAAAACTCATAACTCATAACTAATAATTCATAACTCTCGTCATCGTCATGTTGTTGCTCCCCAAAAGTAACCGTTGCACAACCTCGCTTAAACCCCAATTTTCAATTTACAACTACGTTGTAACAGTTTTTAATCTGCCTTACTCTTTCAATCCTATTATTGGTGAATAAACTTCCTAATACATTTTTTAGCACTATTTCAAAAGCGAAGGCTTCAAAGACGTTTAAAAATGCTTTTCCAATAGAGCAAAGCTCTTTCTTTAATGCTTCCGCCTCACTTTTTGCATTTTTGATGTTGAATTTCAGGAGCTTTTTCAAGTTGTAAGCCGTCGCCGCTCCCAGCATGGCTTTGTTCGCCGCTTCGATGCCTTTGACATTGACTTTTTTCATCCCGGTATAGTTTATCAAACTCCCAAACACCGGCTCTACGGTGCTGTGCCGTAGCTTCTTCATGCGCTTCCCTTCCTTCGTTCGGACACGTTCGTAGGCTTCTCCATATTCCTTTCTGTAGGCGGTTACTGTGATTCTTTTTGCCCTTGCCCTTTTTGCCAGACATGTTGATCTGAATGGACACGAATCACAGCTTTCCCGTGCTGATTTGTATTCTTTCATTAATGTACCCCGCTTCGTTGTAATGGTTCTTGTATAATTCAAAACCTGATTGTTTTGGCAGGTATAAGTATCGCTTTGTTCATCATAAATAAAATCCATCTCATGCTTGTAACCCGCTTGTGGCGGGATAAATCCCACTATGCCTTCCTGCTCAAGGTATTGATAATTTTCTCCGTTGCTGAAGTTCGTATCGGCTAATATATTGTCTAAATGAAGGTCGTGATCTTCAAGTCTGGCTTTCGTTTTTTCGGTAATAGCTATCAGATGTTTGGTATCACCTTCATCCGCAAAATCCGCCTGAATATGGCTGATTACATGATGTTCAGTATCCACACTCATGCCTGCAAGATAGTTCATTTGCAAGGGCTTGCCAGGCTTCTTACTAAGCCGACTATCAGGGTCACTCGGACTAAAATGTGTTTCATTGGAAAACGATGTATGACTCCTTTTCTGCTCGTCATTGGAGTCTGTATTTTTGGATTCAACAGTCAATGGAGATGGAGTAGTTACCCGAGTTTGCTTTTCAGGCAATTTGTTTTCCTTATCGCTTTCATCCATAAATCGTTCTAAACTCATTTCAGGTCGTTTCAATTCCATCCCTGCCACGCTGGCATTCGCCTTTATCAGGGCGGAATCAACACTCTGTGTATAACCCCCAACCATCCCCGCCTGAACACACATACCAAATACTTTGTTGAATAAACTTTCAAATAATTCCTTCGGATATAATTGACGAGTCCTGCTAACAGTGCTATGAAATGGCAGCGGTTCGCCTATATTATATCCCAAAAAGAATAGGATGTCCAAGCGCATCGCACTCATCTTGACGAGCTTGCGATCGCTGACAATATTCTCCAAATAAGCCACCAGAATAAGTTTGAAGAAGACCACCGGATCAATACCTGGGTTACCGGTATCACCATACAGATGTTTAGTAGCCTTGTAAAGGAACTGCATTTGAGGTTCAAGCACTTTCTTCAGCATCCGATAAAAGTTATCCTCCAGAACCAAGTCACTTAGTTGAAGGCAGAGGAAGAGCTTTTCCTGTTGTTGTTTTATACCTTGCATATCAATAGCGTCCTAAACGACAAAAAATAAGCAAGGGAGTTTATTCTTCAAAGTGTAACTTTGAAGTGTTAAAACAAACCACCCTTTCTCATGGCAAATATAACATTATTTTCACAAATCATTTCCAGATTAGACAGAGCCGTATTTTCAAAACTTGTAAAAGAAAGGCAAACCGATAAGCACGAAAAAGGCTATAATAGCTGGACACAGTTAGTATCCATGCTATTCTGTCAGTTCGCCAAAAGTCAATCCGTTCGGGATATTAGTAACGGACTTCGCTCGGCTACCGGCAACCTCAATCATCTTGGTATTCGTGCCGCCCCGTCCAAGTCATCGATAAGCTATCAAAACAAAAATCGTGATTGGGAACTCTTCAGAGATTATTATTATAAATTGCTCGAACATTTAGGACAGCATCCCCGATTTAAACAGACCAAGTTTAAAATCAAATCCAAGATATTCCTTCTGGATTCCACCACCATAAGTTTGTGTTTAAGCATTTTTGATTGGGCAAAATACAAGACTGCAAAAGGAGCAGTAAAAATGCACACCCTGCTTGATTTTGATGGTAATCTGCCTGCATATATTAACATTACCAATGGTAAAACAGCGGATAATAAAGGAGCTAATGAGATACCATTATTGAAAGGAAGCGTGATTGTAGCCGATCGGTTTTACAACGATTTTTCATTACTGAACGTTTGGGACAGCAACGGGGTTTATTTTGTAATCCGACATAAAGAAAACCTTCAATACACTGTAATCAAGGAAAATTCATTGCCCGAAAACAGACATCAGCATATTCTTAAAGATGAAATTATCGAGCTCCGAAACGAAGTATCAAAAACGAAATATCAAAAACGATTGAGAAGAGTGGTAGTTTGGGATGATGTGAACAATCAAACGATAGAAATTATTACCAATCAAATGACCTGGACAGCGAATACAATAGGGGAACTGTACAAAAACCGATGGAAGGTGGAACTGTTTTTTCGAGACATCAAACAACTTCTCCACATCAAATCGTTCATTGGAACCAGCCAAAATGCAGTCATGATTCAAATTTGGACGGCTTTAATTACAATTCTCATCCTAAAGGTATTAAAGGCAATGGCAAAATATAATTGGTATCTTTCTAATTTGGTTGCATTTATCAGACTAAATCTGTTTGTCAAAATAGATTTACAACTATGGCTTGATCAACCTTTTGAAGAACACGACAAGCCACCTAATCAAAATTTACAAGGCATTCTTTTTTAAAAACCCAAACTAAATCACGTTAACAGATGAGTAATAAGATTGTTCAGTAAATTAGGAAAACGTTTAGGACACTATTGATAATTTATTAATGATTATTATTATTT
>JAHEYR010000094.1 GCA_023251485.1 Bacteroidales bacterium | reverse complement strand
AGATCAAAGTCCTTCACATTTAAGGTACGCCCTACTTCACCGGCACGGTCGTTTAATACGCGTGGTCCACGGGCACCATAACCGCTATCTGCAATATTGAACTGATGACGATAGCCCCATGGATCGCCTTGTGCTACTTCAGGTCCTTCATAAGTCATGTGACGACTCAAAAGATTGCTCTTGATGAATTGAGCAATGGGACTATCTTTTACGAATGTGGTTAATACTTTAACGGGAAGCCCTAGGTATGAAGAGATACTGGCAACATTGGTTTCGGCACTGGTAGCCTGCATTTTAAAGGTATCACTGCTGTGAACGGGTTGTCCGTTTACAGGAGTAATTCGTACGCCCATACTGGTTGGCACCAGTAATGAATAAGCAAAATCTTTTTTAAGTTGTAAGCTCATATCTTTTAATTATTTGATAGTCAGAAAAGTTTTCAAGCGTGATGATTCTGGTTATACTCCACTATAAGCATTGAAGCCGCCATCCACCGGAATAACGATACCGGTTACGAAAGACGAAATGTCTGAAAGCAAATAAAGTGCAGCACCTTGTAGATCATCAGGATCACCAAACTTCCCCATTGGGGTATTGGTCACGATTTTATTTCCACGGGCTGAGTAACCACCTGTCTTTTCGTCTAACACCAGAAAACGATTTTGGTTTGTAATGAAGAAACCGGGAGCCACAGCATTTACTCTGATGCCTACTTTAGCCATATGGACAGCAGCCCATTCGGTGAAGTTATTGACAGAAGCTTTTGCAGCTGAGTAAGCAGGAATCTTCGTCAATGGGTGGTATGAATTCATTGATGAGATGTTCAATACAACACCTGATCTCTTTGTAAGCATATCGCGGGTAAATACCATGGTAGGGATGATGGTACCTTTGAAGTTAAGTGCAAAGACCTTATCGAATCCTTCCATTTCAAGACCGTAAAAGGTTTTCTCCAGATGGTCGATATCTGATTCTTCGATCTGCTCTACTTGCGTAGTAGCCATTGGAGAGTTGCCTCCTGCACCGTTAATCAGCAGGTCGATAGGACCCAGCTTTTCGTTAATCACTGTTTTAGCCTCTTCAAGTGAAGCTTTATCTAAAACATTGCCTTTAACACCTATAATTTCGGCAGCAAATTCTGCAGAAATCTCGGCAGCAACTTTATTAGCTAAATCTTCATTCAGATCGACAATAGCTACTTTAGTCCCAACAGATGCAAGCGCTTTTACTATAGAACTGCCAATGACTCCGGCACCGCCGGTAATTACACAGACCTTACCTTTAAGGTCATCGAATGATATTTTTTTCATTGTATTAGTTGTTTGGGTTAGTATGATTATCTGATGATTGATTTCAATTAATGCTAGACGGATGAATAATAGTCGATATTTTCCTTCGTGATAATATCGATGGGGGTATAATTCTCTGACTGTACCTTTTCCTTTTTCACTACATGGTCGAAGAGAAGGTTTATACCAACGAAGCCCTGTTTTTCAGGCTTCTGACAAATCAGAAAATCAATCTTATCTTGATTCAATAGTTCAATATTACGGGGGATAAGGTCATATCCAATGATCTTGGGTCCAGGTATAAGATCTTTAAAACAAGAAACGACCTGATGCACTTTAGAATTTGTGACAAAAACAGCGTTGATATTGCTTAACTCAATGCCCATTTCATGAAGTCGCGTATGCAACTCGTTTTCATTTTCAGAGATCTCAATCTTTATGACGCTGTGCTTTCTCTCTTTCCGGGTCTCAAAATAGTCGAGAAATCCTTTCTCACGTTGCAGCAGATGAGTCACATTGTCAATCCCTTTAGTAAAATGCACAAGCAGAATAAGGCTTTGTTCTTTTATTCCATAATCGAGCAATTTTGCAGCCAGATAACCGCTTTGCGATGAATTTTGAACAATAAAACTAATTGGATTTGCCTCTTTAAGATTTGAATCGATAAAAAGATACGGGATTCCTTTTTCGAGCAACGCCTGTGTGAATTTCAGCGACTCTCTTTTAGCCCACGGAGCCAACAATACGCCATCGGGTGACAGTTCAAGTATCTTTTCGGCAGCGGCAGTAAAGGTATCCGAATCGTCCATTCTAAAATAGAACTGCTTCAACCTGACGCCAAATTGTTTGATCTGCTCGATTCCCTTTTCAATGCCTTCCTGCGGCTTCGACCAATATGAATCTTTATCGGGAAACCAGGGGGTCAATGAAGCAAATGTGATGATTTTTTTGGAAGCAAGGCTCCTTGCTATTATATTAGGATGATAATCGAAGTCTTTGATGATTTTAAGGATCCGCTCTTTGGTCTCTGAAGACACCTCGCTCCGCTCATGCAGAACACGATCCACAGTTCCAATGGAGACTCCCGCTTCTTTTGCAATATCAATTATCCTGATGTTTTTTTTCACTTCAGTCTTGATTTTTTGGTTTGCGAATCAGAACAAATATATACAAAAATATTTTATCGTGTACGAACACGTTAAAATATTTTTATTTATATTTGAATGAAATTATTACCGTAAGTTTTTAATTCTTAAACGTTCTGAACGCCTCAAATAAATTAAGATCTACAGAATTAACTAAATTAATAAAATGGTATTATTCTGTCAGGATTTAACACGTTCTACCATAACACTGAAAAGCATATAAATTGGTTTCTTCAATAAATAATTAAATAATTCACAGATGGAAATAGGTAAATACAGTTTAGGTATTGGTGATCGGTTCGGTCATCAGGGTAAGGCTCAACTTCAGGCTATCCTGAATGCTGCAGCTACAGGTGTTGAGATCGTACCTGTATGGAACAAGTCGAACAGAGAACATTCTTACATTCATTCTAAACCTGAAGACACCCGTATTGAAGCTGATGCAGCTGTAAAAGCATTGGCATACAAAGGGCAGTTCTTTGTGGATGCTGACCACATTAACCTTGGAAACGTACAGGGATTCCTAACCAGTTCTGATTTTTTCACGTTAGACGTTGCGAATAAAATCGGAACACCATCGTCGGATGCTGATATCAATGCATTCGTAGCTTCATGTAAAAAGTATTCGGGCACATTAAACATCCCTGGTATCGCTCATCCATTTGAAATAGATGAAACACTGCTCAGAAAAGTTGCAGGAAAATTCTTAGCTGCAATTCATGAAGCCGGCAATATCTATAATTTCATCAAGGACAAGAAAGGTGCTGACAATTTCGTGACTGAAGTTTCAATGGATGAGGTTGAAACACCACAGACCCCTGTTGAGATGTTTTTCATCTTAAAAATGATAGCCGAACAAAAGATTCCTGCTCAGACTATTGCACCTAAATTCACCGGACGCTTTAACAAGGGTGTTGATTATGTAGGAGATGTAAATCAATTTGCACGCGAATTCGAAGAAGACGTGTTGGTAATTGATTACGCAGTTAAAGAGTTTGGCTTGCCTGCCAACCTGAAACTAAGTATCCATTCAGGTTCTGACAAGTTCTCAATCTATCCTGAGATGGCCAGGATCATAAAGAAATACGACAAAGGAATCCATGTCAAGACTGCTGGTACGACCTGGCTGGAAGAGGTGATCGGATTAGCATTAGCAGGTGGCAAAGGTCTCGAAATGGCTAAGAAAATCTACAAAGAAGGCTTGACTCGTCAGGAAGAACTTTGTGCGCCTTATGCTGACGTTATCGACATCAAGCAAGATCTTTTACCTTCTGCAACAGAAGTAGATAGTTGGGGAAGTGAAAAGTTTGCAAACACATTACGTCATATTCCGGGACAAGCTGATTACAATCCAAGTCTTCGTCAGCTAATCCATGTGGGTTATAAAATTGCAGCAGAACAAGGTGAAGAATATACCAACCTGTTGAAACAGCACCATGAATTAGTTGGAAAATGTGTTGAAGAAAACCTCTTCGACCGCCATTTGAAAAGATTATTCAACCTGTAAGCGAAGTTAATTAAAATGAAAAGGCTCCTTGGTATACCGAGGAGCCTTTTCATTTTAATTAACTCTTTATGGTTGTTACATAAACTTTGATTCCATCCATATGATGGATAAAGGCGGGTGTTCCCTTTTCGATGGGCACTCCGTCTATGCTTATAGCAATCCACTCCGATCCCCGATAATTAACCCTACCTTCACCTTCAGCGGGAATATCCTTAATAATCTCAACAGGGTTGCCCACAAACTCGACATAACCTTTTTTTTCTTCTTCTTTATGATTGAACTTATTCTTCAACCACTTGCGCAAAGTGATTAATAAGATAAGTGACGAAACGCCAAAAAATACCATCTGCCATGCCATGGAAGGCAATAGCCCTAACCATGTAGCCAGTGAAGTCAACAAGGCCGCCACACCGATAAAAAGAAAGAAGAAAGAGAAACTGGTAACCTCCAGAATCAGTAATATAAATCCTAATGCCAGCCAGAGCTGAGGATCACTCAAGAACTTCAACATAACGTGTGTATATTAAGCATAGTTAATTCAGCAACAAATTTTAAAATTAACAGAACCGTTTCTTTAAAAAACAAAGAAATTACTTCTGTTGTTTGATTACAGTCAATGCTGCCGAAATCATCGAGCCCATCTCTCCAAAGTTAGCAGGTAAAATAAGGGTATTGGTCTGTTTGGCAATATTTCCAAACTGCTCGACATATTTCTCGGCCACACGTAACTGCACTGCATCAAAACCTCCCTTTTGATTGATTGCTTCTGCAACAACCCGAAGTCCCTCAGCTGTAGCAACAGCAACGGCTTTAATGGCCTCAGCCTGTCCATTGGCTTCATTGATCTGACGCAGCTTAACACCCTCTGATTCAAGGACTACCTTTTGTTTAAAACCTTCAGCGATATTAATAGCACTCTGCTTCTCTCCCTCTGATTGTAAGATACGGGCACGTTTTTCACGTTCGGCCTGCATTTGTTTTTCCATAGCATGCAAAACGCTTTGAGGTGGGTTGATATTCTTTATTTCATAACGAAGCACTTTAACGCCCCAATGAATAGCAGCCTCGTCGATAGACTGTACCACTGCATGGTTAATGGTCATACGTTCTTCAAATGTACGATCGAGTTCTATTTTTCCAATCTCACTACGCATGGTAGTCTGTGCCAACTGATTAACAGCAAATATATAGTTATTAATTCCATAGACAGCTTTCTGGGGATCGATAACCTGAAGAAACACAACGCCATCAACCTGTACCTGTACGTTATCATTTGTAATACAAACTTGTTCGGCGATATCATAAGCCTGTTCTTTTAAACTCATTTTATAGGCTACCCGATCGAAGAACGGAATAATAAAATTGATTCCCGGCTTCAACACTGAGTGGAATCGACCAAAACGCTCTAAGATAAGTGCCATCTGTTGAGGGACTACTTTTACGGATGACGAGATAATAATAATTGCCAGGAAGGCAAAAACAAGAGTGGTGATTAATGACGGTGTCATTTCTTTATAAATTTAAGGGTTATAAAACTTATTTAAATATTGTGTTCTAATTGAATATAAAAATACATATAAAATGAGAAGATTTTGTATTTATTAATGAGCTGTCACAAAAAAATTAGCCGCAGGGAGAAAGACCCTACGGCTAAAGCTACACACAATTAAAGGAAATTTTTATTAAATATAAACCAATATTCTTATTCAGATAAATTCTGTCGGCTTAGATTATAAATCTGTGATTGGCTTGTGTTTAGGAACCAGTACTTTCATTATGACCCATGCAGTCAGGTATGCAAAACCACAGAAACCAAAGATAATAGCATAGGCTTCCTGAACAGAACCCTGAACCACCATTGTTGCGGCATCGCCTACAAGATTCTTGGCAGCAGCAGATGCTTCGCCGATAGCCTTGAAATGATCGGTCAAACGACCTGCAAAGACCTGCACTAAAACACCACCGACACCACCGGCCAGACCACCGATACCTGTTATAGAACCAACCGTCTTTTTTGGAAACATATCTGATACCGTTGTAAACAGATTTGCCGACCATGCCTGATGCGCGGCAGCACCGATACAGATAACAATCAGGGCCAGGATATAGGCATTAGCACCGAAATGTGCTACATTGCCAAAGTAGGGAGTCAATATTAACGACAAAGGAAGAATAGCAATGATAAACATGGCTAACATACGTGCTTTATAAGCTTCCATCCCTTTATTCATAAAGAACATAGGGAATCCGCCACCCGATATACTACCAATAATTGCAACCCCATAAACAGTAAACAATGGAATCATGATAGCGTGACCAACCATGTTAAACTGTTGTTTCATAAAGTCAGGCAACCAGAATAATAGAAACCACCAGATACCGTCAGTCATAAACTTTCCGATAACGAACGACCAGGTTTGGCGATAAGTTAATAGTTTATGCCATTTAACTTTCGTAGTATTAACTTCTATCGCATCACCATTAGCAGCAAAATTATCGCTATGAATATAATCGAATTCAGACTTCTTCAGACGCTTTTGTTTTGCAGGCGACTCATACAGCCAGAACCAGAAGAAAAGCCACAAGAGGCCAACAGAACCGGTAATAATATAAGCCATCTGCCATCCTGCTACTGCTCCACCGAACCATACTTTATAAGCGATCAATGGGACAACGATAGAGGCGATCATCGCTCCTACATTAGAACCTGAATTAAATATCCCGGTCGCTAATGCACGTTCTTTTTTAGGGAACCATTCAGCAATGGTTTTGATAGATGCGGGGAAGTTTCCTGCTTCACCAATTCCAAACAATGAACGAATGGCAGCGTGAACGGCAGAAAGACTGCCTGCAAAAGCATTTAGTATTCCGAAAAGAGACCAGATGATCAGTGATAAAGCCAAACCTAATTTGGTTCCTATTTTATCAATGATAAAACCGGCAAAGAAAGTAATAAGCGCATAGAAAGCGGTGAAACAAGAGGTTACAAGTGCGAAATCAGTATTCGTCCACCCCAGACCTCCATCAGAAACAGGAAGAGAGAAAAGGGGCTTCAGGTAACCTATTACCTGGCGATCCATATAGTTAATGGTGGTGGCGAAGAATAGCAGGGCGACGATAGTCCACCTATACTTGCCAATCTTCTGGTTGACGTTTTCCATAATTACTCGATTAGGTTGTGAAGTTATACTTTTACAGGATATGTTTGACGGAGTTTTTTGACAATAGCCATAGCACCACGCACATCATCTTCTAACTTAGCATAGTTACCGCTTTTGATGATATCTGAAGAAATCAGCTGCGAACCCATACCCACGCAAGTAACACCTGCTTTAAACCATTCGGTCAGGTTTGCTTCGGTAGGCTCAACACCACCGGTAGGCATAATGCTAGTCCATGGCATAGGACCTTTAACTGCTGCAACAAACTTTGGTCCTCCAACCTGAGATCCTGGAAATATCTTCACGATTTCAACACCCAACGACTCTGCCCTAGAGATTTCTGTAACTGATCCACAACCGGGAGACCACAATATTTTTCGTCTGTTAACGACTGGAGCAATATCTTCATTCAATAAAGGAGACACGATAAAATCGGTTCCGAGTTGAATATATAATGCGGCAGTTGGTGCATCAAGAATAGAACCAGCACCAAGAATAAGGTCGGGACACTCAACAGCAGCCCACTTTTTCAGTGCGGCAAAAGTTTCGTGTGCAAAATCACCTCTGTTAGTAAACTCAAAAACTCTCACGCCTGCATTGTAGCAAGCAGTAATCACCTTTTTACATGTATCAACATCTTTGTGAAAAAAGACTGGTACCATTCCTGTCTCAGCCATTTTGGTTGCAACCTGTATTCTTGTAAACCTAGCCATATCCTTATATTTGTATTTTTTTAAGTTTCGTTTATTATATAATCAATCCATCAGCATTATCTGGAAACACGACCTGAACCATCACCACTCATCAGGGTTTCGATCTCGCTAACAGTAGCCAGATTATAATCTCCATAGATTGTATGCTTCAGACATGAAGCAGCAACAGCAAAATTTAAAGCCTTCTGATCATTACCCGGGTAGGTGATTAATCCGTAAATCAATCCGCCCATGAAGCTATCGCCACCACCAACGCGGTCAACAATATGTGTAATGTTATAAGTTGGAGCCTGAAACAGTGTTTTTCCATCATACAAGACACCCGACCATGTATTGTGATTTGCGCTAACCGATCCGCGAAGTGTAATGATGACCTTCTTGGCTCTTGGGAAACGCTCCATCAACTGTGTACAAACTGATTCGTAAGCTGCAGCTTCAACATGACCACTTGTCACGTCAACGCCCTTTGGATGAATTCCAAATACCTTTTCAGCATCTTCTTCATTGCCTAAAATAACATCGCAACCGGCTACCAGATCAGGCATTATCTCTTCAGCTTTTTTACCCCATTTCCATAAGTTCTTGCGGAAGTTTAAGTCGGTTGAAACAGTAATTCCTTTACGGTTTGCAATCTCGATAGCCTCTTTACAAGCTAATGCAGCACCTTCTGAGATGGCTGGTGTGATACCGGTCCAATGAAACCAGGTAACCCCTTCGAATACGACATCCCAATCAACCATTCCTGGTTTGATTTCAGCAATCGCTGAATTTGCACGATCGTAAACGACTTTGCTTGAACGAGCAACAGCACCTGTTTCAAGAAAATAGATTCCAATTCTATCACCACCAAAAAGTATATGATCTGTACCGACGTTATATTTACGAAGGTCCATAATGCATGATTGTGCGATATCGTTTTTAGGTAAACGAGTTACAAAATCTGCCTTTATACCATAGTTAGCCAATGATACAGCTACATTTGCTTCGCCACCACCGAAGGTAGCGTTTAACTGGCGTGATTGACTAAAGCGTTCGAAGCCTGGCGTAGCCAGTCTCAACATAATTTCTCCGAAAGTTACTACTTTGTTGCTCATAAAATTTATTATTACTGGAATCAAAAATACTTACAATATGCCTGCAAAACCAAACATCATTTCATTTTAAGAGATTCATCTTCAGTCCAAAACTATTATCGAAACCCGAAGAAGAGTGAATCTGTCCTGAAAAGTGCTTTTAAATTAATATCAAAAAAAGCCTTTCAATATCCTTTTTTACAGAATCAACATCCCAAATGAAATCGATTGCGCAAATGTAAAAAATATTTTCATAAACACAACGGTTACAAAATAATCCTTAAGAAATTTATTTTTTTAAGATTTCAGACGACTAAGCTTAGCCCCTTTAATACTGGCATTTAGCTCAAACCCTACGAGTACTACCAAGGCGTTGAAGTTGATCCAGATCATCACAATCATCAAGGTGCCAATAGAGCCATATAGTGTGTTGTACTTAGAGAAGTTATTGACATAATAATTAAATCCTATCGAAGCTGCAATCGTCAAAATAGTTGAGAGCATCGATCCGGCAGAGATAAAACGAAACTTAGTTTTTCCGGCAGGAGCCAGATAATATAGGAAAGAAAAGGCAAAAAGAAACATCCCAAAAATAACAATCCATCGAAGACTTGAGATGATATAAAAGGTAAAGTCGTTATGCAACACCCCATAACTGACCAATAGCCGCAATACAGGAGGTCCTAATGTAATTAGACTGATCGCGATGATGACGATAAACGAAATGATCACTACCAACAAAATAGATATTGCCCGTTGAACATATGTTGGGCGGGTTTCCACCTGATGAATACTTTGATTAAAGGCTATTATCAAACTATTGATTCCATTAGTGGAGAAGTATAGTGCCAGTACAAAACCGAGTGAGAGCAATCCGCCACGAGGACGCTTGATGATATCAAACAGTGTAGATTCAACGGATTTAAATACTCCTTCCGGTATAATATCACGCATCAGGTCGAGAAGCGTATCCTGAAAATGAGGAACCGGGATATACGGAATAATGGTAAAGAAAAAGATGATAGCCGGAAACATTGAAAGAAAGAAATTGAAAGAAAAAGCAGAAGCTCTTGCGGAAATAGAACCTTTTTTCAATGCCGACCAGAAAAAGATGGTCACATCATACAACGGAATTCCATCAAAACCCGGAAGTACAAGCAACCTTGAGCGGTTAATTGTTTTCAATACGACCTGGTTCTCACGAAATCTTGTAATCGCCCTTTCTTTAAAAGTAGTCATGCTTTATTTACGATATAGCTTTCAAGCTCATATCCAAGCTTTTGATATGATGAGTCAAAGCCCCAACAGAAATATAATCAACACCAGTTAAAGCATAGTCACGTAAATTTTCAATGGTAATACCACCCGAAGCTTCGGTTTCAACACGATGTCCAATAATTCCAACCGCTTCTTTCATCAACTCAGGCTCAAAATTATCAAGCATAATCCGATCAACCCCTCCTATCCGTAGTATCTCATTAACATCATTGATGCTTCTCGCTTCAATTTCTATTTTTAAATCCAACTTGTTTTCAGCAAGATACTTCTTCACAGCAGCAATAGCTTGTGCTATTCCTCCGGCAAAATCGATATGGTTGTCTTTAATCATAATCATATCAAACAACCCAAACCGATGGTTTTCACCGCCACCTGTCTTAACAGCATATTTTTCAAAAACACGCATCAGGGGAGTCGTCTTTCGGGTATCGAGCAGCTTTGTGTTTGTCCCCTCCAATCGTTTTACGTATGTAGCGGTGACGGTAGCAATGCCACTCATCCTTTGCATGAAATTCAACACCAGTCTTTCGGCAGTGAGTATAGAAATAGACGATCCCTCGACTATAAAAGCAATATCACCATATTTTACGGCGGCACCATCACTTAAGTATCGGGTAACAACAAGTTTTGGATCTACCTTCTCGAATACCTTTATAGCTACATCCACCCCACAAAGGATTCCATCTTCCTTGATGATCAGACGTGATTTACCGTGAGCTGTTTTGGGAATAGCAGAAAGAGAGGTGTGATCCCCTGTGCCGATATCTTCTTGTAATGCGGCCTCAATAATTTGATCTATAGTCATGTATATGATAAGAGATTAATCTTTTTCTAATTGTAGTTGACGAATTACAAATTTACCTCCTCCATTTTTGATGAGGATATAGGCACGGTAATTCTGGCTGGCGGTACGACAAGTACCAATAGCATAGCGTGATCCATCATTAGATGTTCCCTGATGGTTAATCACAAAGCTTTTAGGACGGTTCTTACTGAAGAAATCTTTCAGAATCATCTCAGCTTGTTGTTTACTGTAAGTTCCTTCATTTCCGGGAAGGATCACATCGAGCGAAGAAGCAAAATATTGTCCCAGTTGAGAAGCATCGCCTTCACGAAAAGCCTTTCCAACGTTATCAAATATCACTTTCGACTGCTCCTCACTCTGCGCCTGCACCTGAAAAGCAGAAAAAACTGTTAGCAGAATGATTATGATTTTTTTCATGACATCATTATTTAATTAATCTTCATCAAAAACCGAACCAAATGACACATT
>JAHEYR010000275.1 GCA_023251485.1 Bacteroidales bacterium | reverse complement strand
TTTTGTAACATTAAACGATGGCTTTGCAATCCACGACAATGCACTTTTTGCAACATATTCGGCAGCAGCATTCATCTCCTTGTTTAAACTACCATAGTCATCGCCATAATGTCCAGGTTAATAGGTAGTGACAAATGAACTATCTGGACTATACCAATTAAAAATTCCTTTCTCCTGTCGACTCAATACTAAATATTTAGTACCCGACTTCTTCATAATCTGCGGCATTTGCAGTGTCCGACCCGGGACATCCACATTCCAGTATGTCACAGCCTGATAACCATCCATCTCTTTCTTCAGCCAACGTGCACCCAGATAAAACTGTCTGAGCAACGACTCACCCGAATACATCTCTTCATAAGGCATCTGATAGGTAGACCCGCACGAGAAGATTCCATCTTTTAAAAACTTTGACAACTCAGCTTTGCGTTCCGGATGACGGCCAATAAATTCACGAACCATCAAGACATCCTCGATATCAAAACGATATCCCGGGATTCTGGCTGCCTGATTAAACAGCGGAGCCAACAACATGGTATCGCGTTCGATGATACATTTCTCCGGACTATCCATCCATGCTATATCCTGATGACTTGAGTTCATCAACAATATCTTCCCTTTACGCATATCCGAACCGGATAAACGCAATAGATTGGATTGCAATGCAGGTGTATACGAAAGTTTTACATCAGCTTTGAAAGTATCACCTTGTTTGGAAGTAACAACCTGCACCATCGACTTTTCATGAAGTTCAGATTTATTAAATACAACATTAAAAGGATCAATGCTAAATACCTTTTGATGATCAGAATATAAGGTAAAACGTTTTGATTTAAACGAACCTGATACCTCCACAGTAGCAATAGATTCATCTCCATTTTCCTTAAAGATCAACTCGCCCTTTTTCTGATCGAGTTCAAAATCCTTTTTACTACCCACCAAATAGGCTGGTGCAGACACCGCGATCTTTAACGTATTTTTTGATGTCTGATTAAACGCAAGATTATACCATCCCTTATACTGATAAATTTCATCTAAATAGCTTACAACATCGGCAGCTTTAAAAACCATATACCATGCATTCGATGACTTAGCCCTTCCGGTAATCCTTATTTTCAACGACTTCCCGGGAGTAATCCACGATGAAGGACATGTCAAAACCGTATAGCCCTGTGCATCATTATGTACATCATGTTTAAGCGTGATAAGTGACAGTTCACCACCATCGGGAGATGTCACTTTCCAGTTTTCATTCTTTGAATCTGAAAAAGTAAACCGCAACACATCATCGATATAGACATCGAATGGCATTTCACCGGCATTCAGATTATAGGATGATAACCAGATAAATGAGACTGCCCCACCCTTCCAGTTTGATGGGATGGCTTTTGTTTCCCAAACAACATCCATTTTCCCATCCGTAGCTCTGGTCAGAAAAGCTTCAGAAACATCATCACGCGCGCAACTATAATTCAGTTCTTCGCCTTTCAGCTTCTTTGAAAAGCCATCAATATAATTCTTGGCTTGAGAGCTTAATTGATATTCTCTTTTTTGATCGAGCGACTGACTCTTTGCCGAATGATTAAGAACCATTATAAAAAAGAGAATAATTATAAAGCCAATACCCTTAAAACATTTTAATGCATTCATCTTGTTAATATTAAAATATCACATCCTTAATTTCAACACAAAACCAGCAATATCTGTTTCCTTAAATTAAACCGAAGATTGATATCATTTAATGATTTAGAATCGATGTTTTTTTTTCTCAAAGTTAATAATTATTTGTAGGTACATACTATGAATTATCAGGATCAATATTTATCTTAAAAAACGTTTATTTTTTCCTTCCATTGGATAACATTTATAGCTATTCCAATTAAAACAAAAACTCCTGAATAGCGATCTTTTACGATCCCCATTCAGGAGTTCTACATAGCAAATTTTATTTTCGCTTAGATTTCCACCTTTATGTTTAATCAAACACTTTCCGGAAAGCTATTACTTTTTTTCATCTTCATGAAATGTTTCTCGGGCATCTCTTCCGGACAGCCCCAATTCGCGGGTAGAGATTTCGCGCATCTCAACCTTTCGAATCTTTCCGGTCACCGTTGTAGGGAAGCCATCGACAAACTTCCAGTATTTTGGAATCTTATACGATGCAATCTGTCCGTAACAAAACTTATGCAGATCCTCTTCGGTAGCACTCTTTCCGGGCTTAAATTTCACCCAGGCCATTACCTCTTCTCCATATTTATAACTCGGCACACCAACCACATGTACCTCACTGATAGCCTCATGTGAAAGGAGATATTCTTCGATCTCCAAAGGACCGATGTTCTCTCCACCCCGCAAAATCATATCTTTGATACGACCCACGATCTTGACATAACCATCACTATCCATAACAGCCACATCTCCAGAATGCATCCATCTGGCCTCATCAATCACCTTGTTAGTAGCCTCCTCATTCTTCCAATACTTCAACATCACCGAATATCCACGTGTACAAAGCTCACCTTCCTGCCCCACCGGAACAATTTTACCGGTAGCAGGATCAATAACTTTTATTTCGACATGTGGATGAACACGTCCGACAGTAGCAACACGTTTTTCAAGCGGATCATTAGCCAATGTCTGTGCAGAAACAGGAGAAGTCTCCGTCATTCCATAACAGATCTCCACCTCGGTCATATTCATTTTCTCCTGCACCTCGCGCATCGCTTTTATTGGACAAGTAGCGCCTGCCATAATCCCTGTACGCAATGAAGAATAGTCGTATTTATTAAAATTGGGATGGTCTAACTCAGCAATAAACATAGCAGGAACGCCATATAAGGAAGTACATTTTACATCCTGTACTGACCTTAAAACCGTTTCAGGTTCAAAAGCCTCTCCCGGAATAACAATACAGGCTCCATGCGTAGTGAGAGCCAGATTTCCAAGCACCATTCCAAAACAATGCTAGAAAGGAACACGTAGGCAGACACGATCATTTTCAGTATATTTTAAACGCTCGCCGATAAAAAAACCATTATTCAGTATGTTATTATGGGTAAGCGTAGCTCCTTTTGGAAAATCGGTAGTCCCCGAAGTATATTGAATATTGATTGGATCGTCAAACTGTAAACCA
>JAHEYR010000274.1 GCA_023251485.1 Bacteroidales bacterium | reverse complement strand
TTCTCTCAAAGACAGATTTAAAGATTTCTGAAATCCTTAAAGACCTTCCAAAGATGTATAACACCCCTGAAATCCGCGTTAACTGCCCTGATGAAATAAAGTTCAGTGTTGTTGAAGATGTGAAAAAATATTTCAAGGAAAAATATAAAACCATTGACATAGACGGTGTAAGAATAACTTTTGAAAACGGCTGGGGGCTTGTAAGGGCTTCAAACACACAGCCTGTTCTTGTCTTAAGATTTGAAGCAAATTCACAAAAGGCTTTGGAAGAAATTAAAAAGATTGTCTTTGACAAACTTGCTCAGTACAAAGGCGTTACAATCCCTGAATAATTATTCCTCATTATCTTAATCCTCTCTCTATACAGACTGTGTCGTAATTGGGTAGGGGAGGCTTTAGCCTCCCTTATATTGGTTCGACTAAAGTCAAACCTACCCTATATTGTGATGTTAACGAAAATAATACGAGTTATGACACAGACTGATAGGGGAGAGGGAAGGGTGAGAGGTATTGCTTGCTGTGATTTGAAAATGTAGCTGCAGAGCCTTGCTCTGCCTCTTTGGTAGCTGCAAAGCGAAGCTTTGCTCTTAAAAACTTAAAAGAATAGCCGGGGCATCTTGCCTCGGTACAGAAAGCACATTCATTCCATAAACCTCTTTAATATTTCATCGCAATATTTGTCCATTCATACTGAAGCATCTATTCTGTTAATGCAGGAAGTTGTTTTACTTCTGAAAAATCTTTGTCCCATCAATACATCTGACAATTATATAATGAAGGTCGCCGGTGGTATCACGCTTTTGTCTTCTTGGTATGCTTAAATCTATCTGCCTGTGCATTGCACGCAGACGTATCCTGTGCCTTTTCTCACTGTTAAGCACTCTCTGCAAAAACGTCCCACGATCGATTAGTAGTGAGATGCTTCGTCCTCGCATTTTGCCTGCCAGGTATCAACCGCAATCTCATGCCAGAAATCAAAAGCGTCCGCAACTGTCGACAAAGCAGATGCGAAAACGCGAATGTTGATCCAACTTGTGTCCTGCAGAAACCGATTGCCATTACGGGCGGTTGGAAACCGGAACGCTTCACCACTCGGATCAATCTCTACAAGATCACCCAATATCTTCTCCACAACGTCGATCACTGGCTCTTCAGGACTGAAAACAGGTGGGCGTGCTACATATGCTTTGACACACGTCCAGTTGTCGAGAAGTTTGTGAGTTAACTTGATATCGTTTCCCTCATCCCAGAGCCGGGGCAGCGCTATCGCCAGGTCCTTTAGGCCAAGCTCCACCGCATGCCTAAATGTAAACACGAGTGGATACACGACTAGATCGATCAGGTCAGAATTCTCAAGCAAAGACGCCGCCATACATTTACCAGCGTGGAAATAGCCGAGGGAGTATGCATAGAAATCGTATGGGCCACCGTTCCGCCCGACACATGCATTGAGATGACAATCGTCATCGCCTCGAAATAGGTCATTATGTTTGTATGTTATTTTTGGAGAACCGCGCTTCGTCATAGCCTCTTTACGCACCTAACATATATTATATGGTTTAGATAGAGGGGTAAAATACTGCATTTTGTTCAGTATAACTTCCTCCCATAACTTGCCTGGCGGCAGTCAGGTTTTAGCCACCTTTTCATTTAACTATAAATTTAATAAGGCAATCATTAAAATGTCAAATAAAATAGTAATGGTGATGAAGTGTGGTTATGAAATGTCTTTTGATAAGCTCCAAAAAGTTACCAAATTATTGAGCTAGTACAACCATTCCCTTTACTACGAATAGTCGAGGCATCTATCTTCAGAACAAAGAAGATTGTCATGCAAGACTCGTCTGTGGCAGGCAAGTAACTGGAAGAAGAAACTTTAAATTTGAGATTGATTTCTTAAATAGTTTCTAACCTCTCCTATAAATTCCTGAGCTTTTTTAAAAAAGGGTTCAACTTGTTCATAGGTAAGTTTAGCATATTCTTTATAGTCTCCACGCTGTCTTAGCTCGAAAGCGATATTTATAGTTTGACCTATTTCCTCTGAAAAAATTCCTTCTTTAATAAATCTGCGGTTAAAATAAGAAAGCACTCCACTATGCTTTGAAGACGAATATGGTTCAAAAATAAGAAGTGATAGCACTGCATAGAACATAGAATAGTAAATTCTGTTAATCACTGCTCTTGGACTTTTCTTTCCGTTAAAAAGGAATTCTGCTTCATCGAGAGTTTCTTCAGCTTGCTGTAACCGATATAATGCAAGTTCTTTTTTTTTCTCTTCAATAGTCAAATACGGATACCTTCTTTTTCAATTGCTTTGTAGAGAGGTGACTGGTCCATCGGACCCTCTTCCAATTCTTTCTTTCCGAACATGACTGCTGATATAAAACAGTCATTTTTCAAGTTAATTTTAAATAATATTTTATCAATCTCTGTTTCAATATCAGGTGTTATTTCAGACAATTCAATCATCACATCAATATCTGAATCAGGTGTATCTTTGCCTCTCGCTTTAGAACCAAAAATGCGAAAATCAATAAGATTATAATGTTTTTCTAAAAATTGCTTGAGTTCTAAGAGAGCAACTTTTTCGTTTTCTTTAATTGGCATTATTTCCCTCTATTTTTATATTTTGTACCATATGTAAAATTGAGAAACAAGAATATTTTAACAACACACCTGAAGTGTTTCTACAAAATTTGTAGCAACAGGTTTTTACTTGTCTGCCGCAGGCAGATGCCTGACCTATAAACTTATGAAACGCACAATAATTCCAATCTCTGTTAACAACGTCCCCTTTATTCTTTCTCCTATGGGGTTTAATTTGTCGGAATACTGATATTTCTATAATCCTAAACACCCCTTCGGGGTTAAGCGCAAACCCTAAAGGGATGGTATTATTATAGGCTATAATCCTAACACCCCTATAGGGTCAAGCACAAATCCCAAAGAGGTATCATTATTCTGTAACCATATAAACACACACAACAACTATACAGATTTTGAAAAAAGAGATTTTAGCAGTTCCGATCCCAGATCCCTGTATATGCTGAATTCAAACAATTCCCCCATTATCTCTTTATAGGATCTATCACCTGAAACAAAGTCATATATCAGTTTATTCAGCTTTTTATTTTTGCCGGATACATGGATAA
>JAHEYR010000273.1 GCA_023251485.1 Bacteroidales bacterium | reverse complement strand
ATTAATCATGTAGAATTAATCAAAGGTGGTTTTCCTGCGCGCTACGGTGGGCGGCTCTCTTCTGTCATTGATATCAACATGAAAGAAGGAAATATGAAGGAAGTAAAAGGCGAAGGATCTATTGGCCTTATCTCAGCCAAGGCAACGGTAGAAGGCCCTATCGTTAAAGACAAATCATCTTTTATCATATCCGCCAGAAGGACTTATATCGATTTTCTGGCTCAGCCGATAATTTTAGCAACAACAAAAGGAGTGCGCACCGGATATTACTTCTATGATTTTAATGCGAAGTTCAATTATATCCTCAATTCAAAAAACCGCCTTTACTTCAGCAATTATTTTGGTAACGATAAGGCTTATGCAAACTACAAGGAAACAAACGTGAATGACACAACTGCAGTTCACTATAAGGAGGATTCTGGATTAAAGTGGGGCAATCTTATCAGTGCGTTTCGATGGAATCATGTTTTCAATCCTAAACTCTTCAGCAATGTTACCGCGACTTACAGTCGATACAACTTCAAGATATTTCAATCATCTGAAGATCGACAAACCACCCCGAACACAGAAGAAAATTTCTATTCGAGCAATCTCTACCATTCCGGCATTCGCGACTGGGCAGCAAAAATTGATTTTGATTATCTGCCTCATCCTGATCACTTCATTCGATTTGGTGGCAATAATATTTGGCATACCTTCTCTCCTGGTGTATACAATTATCAATCTACCCAGCAAAGCGACACAACCGTGGGCGCAAAAATTACAAAGGCATATGAAGCTTCCGTTTATATAGAAGACGACTGGAAGCTAAGCGAACGTTTAAAGCTAAATGTGGGTGCTCATGCGTCTACTTTTAATGTGGAAAATAAATGGTATTATTCTGTACAACCCAGAGTTTCTTCTCGATTTCTGATATCCGATGATTTATCTCTAAAGGCTTCCTATTCCAGCATGACTCAATTCATACACTTGCTTAGCAATGTTGGTGTTGGTTTACCCACCGATTTATGGGTGTCAAGCACGGCTCGCATAAAACCACAGAACGCCAATCAGGTGGCTATCGGCTTAGCCAAAACGTATAAACTAAACTACGAAATAAGTCTTGAAGGCTATTATAAAAAAATGAACAACCTGATTGAATACAAAGATGGAGCTAGTTTTTTCAATGTAGAGGGAGACTGGCAAGACAAAGTTGTAACCAACGGGCAAGGAAAAAGCTACGGTGTTGAGTTATTGCTTCAGAAAAAAACAGGAATTATTACCGGATGGCTTGGCTACACCCTGTCTAAAACAACAAGACAATTTGATGAGCTGAACTTTGGAAAGACATATCCTTATAAATATGACAGGCGACATGATATAAGTCTTGCATTGACCCATGCATGGAATAAACGTAGAGATTTTTCTTTGGTGTGGGTATATGGAAGCGGCAATTCGATTACGTTGCCGATCACTACATATAAAGGAATAATCAGCAATTCAGTGTTGCGCTATTATGGCGAACGCAACTCATACCGTATGGACAGCTATCATCGTCTCGATCTTAGTTACAGTTGGTGGCGAGATACAAAATGGGGACAGAGTAAATGGACAATTGCTGTCTATAACGTGTACAACCATCGTAATCCCTTTTATGTCGATTTTGTAAACGTTAGATCGCAACCTTCTTCTCCCCCCTCAAACAAATACAGATTTGTTCAATTTTCTCTGTTTCCGATTATTCCTTCCATCACCTACAGTTTTAAGTTCTGAGCAATGATTAAAAACTATATCTCCATTTTCGTTCTCCTTATGCTGGCATTATGTTGCCAGAAGGAATTGAATGTTGATATTGTCAACGTTAATCCAAAACTTGTTATTAATACTTTATTTAATCCTGATAGCACGTGGTCTGTAGACCTTACCCGAAACGGAAATATTTTAGATGTCAATCCAAACTATCCAACAGTAAAAGATGCGCTGGTAACCATATTTGATCAAAACAATCAGACTGTTGAAACACTTTCTTATGTCGCAATTAAAAATCCGCAACAACAATTTTCCCCTGTGGAGCGTGGAGTTTACAAAGGAAAAACAAAACCTATTGCTGATCAGGTTTATTCAATAAAGGTTGATGTGAATAATGAAATAGGTGCTCAGGCTATCAGTCATACTCCTATCCCAATACAAATTAACTTGCTGGAAATTGATTCTTCGTATCTTCAATCTGATAAAAGAGTCGGAATGAAAATAGCATTTAGTGACCCCATTGGCACACAGAATTATTATCAAATTAAAATTTTAAAAAAAACAAAAACTACTCAGGCCTATACTACCTCCACGGGGAAAAAAGACACTATAAGAACTATTTTTGAGACCGAAATTCCTTTTGAATCTATCGGAGAAACACCCATAATTACAGGTGGTAATATTCTTTTGGATACCTACTTCAACGGAAAAATGAAAACAATGCAGCTACACGTTTATCCACGCGATCCATATTCCACTTCCAGTTACAAGCAGGAATTTTATGACTATAGGATCGTTCTGATGAATCTGGGTGAAGAGTATTATAAATATTACTCATCCATTGGTTTATACAACGATACACGTGACAATCCCCTTGCCCAACCGGTACAAATCTTTTCGAATGTTGAAAATGGGTTTGGCATTTTTGCTGGCTATGGTGCAACCAAGGTTAGAATAAGATGATCCGTTAGCATTTTTTTTAGGCCTATTTCAAAGTCAGATTACTAAACAAACTATTCAACTCCAACTCAATCTTACCAACAATCGTAGCAAAGTCTTCTCTGCTTTCAACAAAATCCATATTGTTCACATCAATCACCAGTAACTTGCCCAACTTATAGTTGCCGATCCATTCTTCATAGTGCTCATTGAGGTTTCTTAAATATTCGAGCTTAATGTTGAATTCGAAATCGCGATTACGTTTCTGTATTTGCTGAACAAGTTTTGGAATATCTGCCTTTAGATAAATCAATAAGTCTGGCGGCTGCACAAAATTGATCATCGAATTGAAGATGTCGAGATAGCTTTGATAATCACGATCGGTGATGTGCTTGCTCTTGTGAAGGTTGGCAGCAAAGATGTGCGCATCTTCATAGATTGTTCTGTCTTGAATGATGGTTCGGTCGCTGGCACGAATCTGATGCACC
>JAHEYR010000093.1 GCA_023251485.1 Bacteroidales bacterium | reverse complement strand
TCCCTACACGAATCAACCATACAGCCTACAGCTGCATAATCTCCTACTTTCAGTTTGGTAACTTCGTTTCCAACTTTCGTGACTTTCCCAACAATTTCGTGACCGGGAACAGCGGGATAGATAGTTCCACCCCAGTCATTTCTTGCAGTGTGCAAATCGGAATGACAAACTCCGCAATACAAAATTTCAATTTCAATATCTTTAGCAGTGGCTTCTCTACGATCAATATTCATTAGTTTCAAAGGAGCATCTGCAGCCTTTGTTCCATAAGCTTTTACGTTTGTTGTTTTCATAGTTTGTTTTTTTTTATTCCGGAATTACTTCATTTAAACATTTAATAGCATTCAAAGTTCGGGGATATCCAATGTAAGGCAATAGTTGGGTTGTTACACTAAGTAGCGTTTCCTTATCATTCCCAACATTCACATTCCCTTGAATATGACCCTTTACCTGCGATTCGGCACCACCCATGCTGATGAGCATTGAATAGGTTAGAAGTTCCCTGGTTTTGACATCTAATCCCGTTCGTGTTAAATAATCGCCAAAACAATTGGCAGATAAATACTTTTGGATGTGAAGCTGGTTACTAGGCGAAGTTTCATACATCTTATCAATTATCTCACCAAAAATGGCTTTTTGTAAAGCCAGACCTTTTTCGTAGCGGGTTTCTGCAGTCGTAGTTGATTGTCCTTCCACCGGAAGTTCAATACCCCGTTCAGTAAAGATCTCGTTAGTAGCATAGATAAAATCGATCACCATGGCAATTCCCACATAGGGAACCGATTGGTATAAGATTTCTTTTACCTCTACCGTACTTACCCCCACATTAAGGGCAGCATTGACAAACATTTTATACTCTGTAAGGGCCTGAGATGCGATGGTCGAAGCCAAAATCATCATTACCCTGGTTTTCGTATCGAGGTTACCATAGCTGATCACCTCATCGAAAGCAAAATTATCGAACACCTGGATTAGTTCAGGGTCAGAATGAATGGCTTTCGAATGGTAATCCGGCCACAGCTCTTCATGGTTTTTAACAGCAGCATCAGTCAGTATTATCGGTTTAGACCGTTTCTGTTTTGTGTGGTCAATGTTATTGTATCCTGTATCAGTAACATCTTTGTCTTTAAAAGAAGTCATTTTATATTGTTTTTTAAAGTTCTGTTGTCGGAAATTGTGAGAATAGATTCTGTAATTATATCATCCTATAATCATATCACTCCTTCGGGGTTCTCAAGGAAAAAAATACATGTGGCTATAATCATGTCATCCCTTCGGGATTCAGAACAAAGAAACCCCGAAGGGGTGAAATGATTATAGCAATTGAATTATGTTTAATTCCAAAGGATTCTGAAAGGGTGAAATGATTATTGCAGGTTTATTGTATTGCCTTCATTATTTTAAAATCGAACCTATAAATTCAACAAATAATAAACAGTTATGTATTATAACCCAGTTCTTTTTTCTAATTCTTCGTGATAGCTTCAATGGGCGTGTTAACATCTACACGGTGTTGGTAGTACAAATCAATTTAAGGACCATACATTTCGGCAGTATCGAAAAAAGTTACCCCTCTTTCAAACGCAGCCCTTAAAAGTGCAATACTATCTTTTTTTTCTAATGTATTGCTGTAGGCATAGTTTAATCCCATACAGCCGAAGCCAATAGCAGATACTTCCAGTCCGTTATTACCTAATCGACGTTTTTGAATTTTTGTATCCATGATTCTAAGTTTTAAATATGAATACAAAGGTAGGTTTGGTTTACCCTAAATAATAATGAAAAACAAACAAAGGATTACGAAAATCAAACATGTCTAAATTTTAATGGACTAACCTGAATATGTTTCTTAAAGAAGTTATTGAAATGAGTTACTTCGTTAAAACCCAGTGCAAAGGCTATTTCAGAAACATTCCAATTGGTTTGTCTCAGTAAAATCTTTGATTCCTGCAAAACGCGTTCGGCAATAAGCTGCGAAGTTGTTTTTTGCGAAGTCTCTTTAATCGCCCTGTTTAGATGGTTTACATGAATATTCAACTGGTTTGCAAATTCAGAAGCAGAGCGTAAGTTTATCGTTTGAAATGAATCGTCGATTGGGAATTGACGTTCCAGAAGTTCCAGAAACAGTGCTGAAATACGTTTGTTGGCATTAACGATCTGTTTGTCAAAGCTCATGTTGGGCTTCATCTTCATGGCAAAGTGTAGCAGTTCAAAAGTAATCGTACGCAACACATCATATTTATGGATGTAATCAGAATTTATCTCCTCAAACATCCGTTCGTAATAACCCGTTACCTGTTCCACCTGTTCGTCTGTCAAGTCAAAAACATGCGTGCCATTGGGTTGGAAGACATCGTATTGGTTGATATCGCTAAATTGATGAAAGAAGTCGCGGGTAAAAATGCAGAAATAGCCACTACGTACCAGGTCGGTATGCTCCCATTTGTAGGGGATGAAAGGATTAGAGAAAACCAATGCCTGTTTCTCTATCTCAATCACTTTATCGGCATAATGGATTCTTCCGGGCCCTACCATCATTGTTATCTTGTAGAAGTTTCGGCGTTTGTAAGGAATCGGTTTTGCATTTTCACCAACAAAAGGTTCGAGCTTAAATACATTAAACCGGCTCGTATCTGCCGACAGACCGAATTTTTCGCAATCGAATTCCTCCTGATTAGGCTCTTGTATCTTCTCATTTCTTTCCATGATGCAAAATTACAATTATCAAACAAATGATTGATGCAAAAAAGAAAGATTTTTTTAAGTAGTAAATAGTGCTAATCGCACTAGAAAATATTCATAACTGAAACAGATCGGAACATAAAGTTGATTGATGCAAATGAAATTGAATAAATATCACGCTAATATATATTGATCGTAAATATGAGGCACAGGCAGCTTGGCTGATCGACATTGATATGTTTGATGAAGAGTGGTGCTGTTTTATTGACAAATTGACTGAAACCATAGTAATTTAAAGGAAACGACAGCGACAAAAAAGTGCCTTCATCCAGCCACAGGGGTGGTTCGTCCTGAAAAGTGAGGGGTTCATACAATAAGTATGTTTTAGCTTGCTTTTTGTAAATAATGTGTTGACCTTTACTCTTAAATTATTAAATGAGCACTTAAAAAAATATAATTGTTGACTTGATCTGGTATATCATCAAAGTGGAGTCCAGAGACCACTTAATAAACGGAGCGACACCGAAAAGCTTTATGAGTAGGACAAAATAAAAAGAAAATGAAAAAAACATTATTAAGAGTTTCAGCATTAGTGTTAATCGTAGCCTCTTTAAGTTCGTGTGCTACTGTATTTGGCGGGCAAGTTAGTGCGTGTCAGCGAACAAAACCAGCTCCGGGTCAACCAGCTCGAGAGATAAGAGCTGGCGCATTAATAGCAGATATTGTATTGTTCTTGCCAGGTACAATTGTTGACTTTGCTACTGGTGCTATTTACAAACCTTGCGATAGAAAATAATATTTCCTTATGCAGACTGGTGCTTTTTCTATCAGTCTGTATTCTTCTCTCTTTTTTAACTGCCGCAAAACGGGGCGTTACCGAAAAGCCATATGAGTAGGATAACCTTATAAAATAAAAAAGATGAATTGGTATTTACAAGCCGTATTAGAAAAATATGCTGATTTCAGCGGTAGGGCAAGAAGAACAGAATTCTGGATGTTTACATTATTCAACTTCCTTTTTCTTATCGCAGCTGCTATCATTGATAAAATTTCGGGATCAAATATTAATAGTCTTTTTGGTGATTCAACCTATATTTTTCCTGAACATTTTCCACATTATACACACGTCGGTTTTATTTATGTATTATATGCATTAGCCATCATTATTCCTAGTCTGGCTATCAAGGTGAGACGGCTTCACGATGTAGGGAAAAGTGGTTTCTTCCTCTTACTTGTCCTGATCCCTGTGATTGGATTTATCGTTTTGTTGGTCTTTATGTTGATGGATAGTAATTTCGGGTTTAATAAATGGGGACCGAATCCAAAAGGCTTTGGAATTGATTGATCTGCTATATTACTTTAGCTATTTTACTCTAGTTTTATGAATTAGAATATTTTTCACTTCGTTCGAAATGACGGTGAGCCTTTTTATAAATACATTGATAAAACAAAGAGAGCCGTCCTTTTCGGGACGGCTCTCTTTGTTTTATGACGGAATAACTTATTTATAAATCTCTTTGTTGTATGCTTTAAAGGTATTCATAATTAATGAAACGATGGTCATGGGACCTACACCACCCGGAACAGGTGATATGGCTGAACATTTAGGTGCTACATTAAGATAATCCACATCACCAATCAACCGATAACCTGTTTTCTTGGTGTCATCGTCAATTCGGTGCATGCCGACATCGATAACTACAGCTCCTTTTTTTACCATATCAGCTTTAACATAATGTGGCTGTCCCACAGCTGCAATAAGGATATCTGCTGTTAGACAGATCTCTTTTACATTCGTTGTTTTGGTATGGCAAAGTGTTACGGTACAGTTACCGGGATTGCTTTTTCTCGACATCAATATACTGATGGGTGTACCCACGTTATTGCTTCGTCCGAGTACAACACAATGTTTCCCTTCTGTTTCGATTTTAGCATGTTCGAGCATTTTTACGATACCGAATGGTGTAGCAGAAATAAAGGAAGGTAATCCTGTAACCATTCTGCCAAGATTTTCAGGATGAAATCCATCTACGTCTTTTGACGGACGGATGGCTTGTAAAATGGTTGTCTCGTTGATGTGTTTTGGAAGTGGAACCTGAACAATAAATCCATCAACTTCATCATCATTATTAAGAAATTGTACTATCTTGAGTAGTTCTTCTTCCTTGGTAGATGCTGGCAGTCTGTAAATTGAAGATGTGAAGCCAACCTCTTGACATGCTTTTTCCTTGCCATTAACATAAGTATGGCTTGCAGGATCATCGCCAACAATTATTGCAGCCAAATGCGGAGCACGATCTCCACGGTCTATGATTTCTGCAACCTGACGTTTGATGTCGTCTTTAATAGTAGCTGCAATTTTTTTACCGTCAATGATTTCCATATTCTTTATTGAGGGGTTACGATTGTTAAGGTGTTATGTGGATTAACGACGTTTCATCATCTTAGCCATTCCCTGACGACCTTGTGTTGTCATCATCTTCATGATCTTACGGGTGTCGTCGAATTGTTTGATCAAACGATTTACTGCCTGGATATCATTGCCTGAACCTGCTGCAATACGTTTGCGACGGCTTCCGTTAATCAGAGCAGGGGTTTCACGCTCAGCCGGTGTCATCGATTGGATGATGGCTTCAATTGCTTTGAAGGCATTGTCATCGATATCGATGTCTTTCATCATTTTGCCCATCCCGGGGATCATGCCAAGGAGTTCTTTCATATTACCCATCTTCTTTATCTGCTGAATCTGGCCGATAAAGTCGTTGAAGTTGAATTGATCCTTTGCTATCTTTTTCTGAAGCTTCTTTGCTTCTTCTTCATCAAATTGTTCTTGTGCACGTTCTACCAACGAAACAATGTCACCCATCCCGAGTATACGGTCGGCCATACGTTCGGGATAGAAGATGTCGAGTGCATCAAGCTTCTCGCCAAGACCTACAAACTTAATAGGCTTATTGACGACTGTTTTGATGGTTAGTGCGGCACCACCTCGTGTATCACCATCTAACTTTGTGAGGACGACTCCATCAAAATTCAAACGGTCGTTGAACGACTTGGCTGTATTAACTGCATCCTGACCGGTCATGGCATCAACAACGAAGAGGATTTCATTCGGCGTCACAGCATCTTTGATGGCTGCTATCTCATTCATCATCTGTTCGTCGATAGCTAAACGACCGGCGGTATCGATCAATACTACGTCGTGACCTTTTTCTTTTGCGAAAGCAATAGCTCTCTTTGCAATTTTTACAGGCTCTTTACTATCTATTTCAACAAAAACATCAACATCAATTTGTTCACCCAGCACACGAAGCTGTTCCATAGCAGCAGGACGGTATACGTCGCAGGCAACCATCAATGGACGCTTTCCTCTTTTCGACTTCAGATGACTGGCTAATTTTGCAGTAAAGGTGGTCTTACCTGAACCTTGCAAACCAGACATGAGGATAACCGTGGGGTTTCCTTTTAAGTTAATGTCTACGCGTTGTCCACCCATGAGTTCTGCTAACTCATCGTGTACGATTTTTACCATTAACTGTCCGGGTGAAACAGCGGTGAGAACGTTCTCACCCATTGCTTTTTCTTTAACCTGATCAGTAAATTGTTTCGCAACCTTGAAGCTTACGTCGGCGTCAAGAAGGGCTCTTCTCACTTCTTTCAGTGTTTCAGCAACATTGATTTCTGTGATACGGTTCTGGCCCTTTAGTAGTTTAAAGGAGCGTTCAAGTTTCTCGGATAAATTCTCAAACATAGTTGTGATATTTCTTTAAAGAGTTTGCAAAATTAAGAAAAATCATTGATTTAACGGGCTAAACTATTGGCCGATCAATGAATTGTTCAAACAATTTTTTCGCAAGGCACTAAACCTTGTATTGCTTTAGTAGTCAAACTTAAAATTACTTATAATTTGTAGGGTCTTTGGCGTTTTAGCTGTACTATGATAAAAACTACAATAAACTAGCGCGTATGAGAATACTTCATGTGTCAACAGCATTGAGTTGGAGAGGCGGAGAGCAACAGCTTACCTATTTGATAGAATCGTTGAAATCAATGGATATCGATCAGATGGTGTTTTGTCCACATGGATCAGCTATTGAGCAGTATTGTAAGGATTTCAACATCGCTCATTATTCTTTTTACAGAAGTAATCTAAAGCTTATTCTCGCTCATAGTATGATGTCTGCTTGCCATGCCAACGGTATCAATGTAATTCATACACATGACTCGCATTCGCACACGCTAGCTGTATTGGCTTCTACGGTATATGGTTGTTCTGTTCCCATTGTTGTCAGTAAACGCACTGCATTTCCTATGAAGGCAGGCTTCTTTTCACGCCATAAATATAATCATCCATCTATAGCCCGGATTCTTTGTGTGTCGGATAGAGTACAGAATGAGGTTGCAAAGGTGATGTATAAGAATGAGAAGCTTACTACGGTCTATTCGGGTGTTGAGCTAAGGCGTTTTATGCAGAAAGAGAAGCCGACGCTGTCGTTGGAATCTTTTGGAGATAATCTGGCACGTCCTTTTATCGGTAATGTCTCTGCACTGAGTAATGAAAAAGACTTCTTTACGTTTGTCGACACCGCAGAGGCTTACTATAAGAAGGGGCGGGTCGGTACTTTCTTTGTTGTGGGCGAAGGAGTCTTTAGAATGAAGCTTGAACGATATAACCAACAGAAGGGCTTAACTAAAAAGGTGATCTTTACGGGTTTTCAAAAGAATGTACCCATGGTGATGAAACAGCTCGACTGCTTCCTGTTTACGTCTAAGCTAGAGGGATTGGGTACTTCTATTCTTGATGCAATGGCTAGCAAGGTACCTGTTGTTGCCACCAAGACCGGGGGAATCCCTGAACTGGTTCTGGACAGACAAACCGGATTGTTGGTTTCTGTTAAGGATTTTGAAGCGATGGCTGATTCCATCATCAGGATACTGGATGATGAGAAACTGAGGGCCCATCTGATTGAGGAAGCCTTCAGGCATGTCAGAAAGTTTACGAAAGAAAAAATGGCTGTTCAGACGGTGAATGAATATTATCAGGCTGCCTATGTGTTGCAGCCGGTTTTGGTTCATTGAACAATGAGATAATTTTCTTGTTTCAGAGAAAATAACTCATCATGCCACATCCTGTTTTACATAAGATCAGAAAAGAATATCAACGAGAACGTCTTCTCGAAAGTAATATACATAACGATCCTTTTATACAATTCAAGCAATGGTTGCATCAGGCGATAGATGCAGATATTGATGAAGCAACTGCTATGATGTTGTCGACAGTCGACTTAAATGGAAATCCATCGTCCCGAATCGTGCTATTGAAAGACGTCACTCATGAGGGACTTACGTTTTTTACAAATTATGAGAGTCGGAAGGGGGAGGAGATCTTGCATCATCCACAGGTGGCTGCACTATTTTTCTGGAGTGCTTTGGAACGACAGGTCAGGATAGAAGGGCGTGCAGAAAAGGTTGAAGGTCCGTTCTCTGATGATTACTTTAAGAGCAGGCCCATCGATAGTAGATTAGCTGCGCATGTGTCGCCCCAGAGTAAAGTCATCACGGGAAGGGGTGTTTTGGAAACCGGACTTGAAGAGGTGAAGAAACTTTATGCGGATCATGATATCCCTCGCCCTGCACATTGGGGCGGGTATCGGATTATCCCGTATTATTTTGAGTTCTGGCAAGGCGGTGTTGCACGATTGCATGATCGGTTGCGATATACCAAACAACAAGAAGGTTGGAAAATTGAGCGACTAGCTCCATAAACAGAAGAGGCTGTTCATCCATTTGAACAGCCTCTTCTGTTTTATAAGCGATATATGCTTACAGCTTGTTAATGGCTGCCTGATACTCTTCTAATGTACCGTCGTTCATACAGATTTCAATAATCTGACGCCCTAATGGATGTAATTCGGGTACAAGAAATTGTGCAAGTTCTCTTTTGAAGAAGTCTTTCAGAATTTCAGCGCCCTTAACATATCCTTCGGGACCTACTTCAAGTTGTGTGTCAACATGCATCAGGTAAGAAGGTAAGTTCATTCCTGAGATCTTAACATGTTCAGGAACGTATCCTAAGAGCGGACAACGTGCAGGAATCAACTGGTTTGGTTTGAACTTAGCTGAACCACGACGTGCAAAATATTCACGAGCAATCCATTCGGGCATAAACCCAACCTTATAAGCACCCACGTGTTGATTAGGTACTAAGATATAACGTGTTGACTGTGTGTTCAGAATCTGTTCCAACAATAAGTTAGCCTGTACGACCATCTTACCTGTTGCAAAAGGCCAAAAAGAACCTACGCCTTCGCTTGTGAGTGCATCACCACCAATGATACTTGGGTTAGCATGTCCGCGAGGAGCTACTAAACGCCATAGCCATGCCAATGCAGGAGGCAATACGTGAAGATAACCGATGATACCATAGTTTGGAGCATCGTGTGTTGTAGGTGGCGTGCGTACGCCAAAGCTACGAAGGTCAACTTCTATCGGCTCGTTGATAACATCTTTGATAAAATGACGTGGTACAATTACACGAGGATTGGGGCAAGGTACACCTGGTGAATCCATTGTGTGTTCCCAAAGTAAACAGGTTGCATTAGGTTTTCCGTCTAAGTTAAAGAAAACCAACGGTTCGGGAGGATGACAGGTTAGTTTTTCAAGTTTAGGGTCGCAGCCATATTCTTTGACCTGATCTAGGCGAAGGAACCAGCCATATTCAGCATCGGTGATAACCAGCTTGTTAGATCCAGTTTGTACCTTTGGATGACATAAAGCCATATCATCAGTGATGGGTTGAATAGCACAAGTATCGGCAAGTGAAACTAATAGTTTTTCACGCGAGATAGTGTTGATACCTAAGCAAACTCTACCATCTGGTTCGCGGTGAACCTCTTCGATCATCTCACTCTTTCCTGAACCACTTGCTCCTTCGTGCATCAATACAAATTCATTGTCGTAAGGAGTGGTCAGTTTTACACTGGCACCATGAAGTGTCAGCCATCCCTGAATCTCTCCGATATGTAACAAGAACCCGTAGACACCCTTCTTCGCAGAAGGACCCGGATAAAGATTGAATGAAAACAGTTCGTGAACTTCTTCGGTACGATTGTGAACGACTACCTGACCACCATCGAAATGTGTATGCCTAAAAGTAGGCGCAAGGAATATAATGGCAACAGGTTTAAATTGATCAGGAATCTGGCTTTTAGGAATAAATCCCTGTAGATCAGCTAACCCGGCAGCAAAGAATCCAGCATTTTCAGGTGCGATCAGTAGCGCGGGAAAGCCTAATTCGGATCCACCTGCCATAAATGGCATTACAATCAGTGTCTCTTGTTGATTCAACCAATTAAAAGTCTGTGAACGAAGATCAGTGAAGTCTTCTCCATAGCGCTCAAAATATCGTGCTTTATCGGTATCGTTTTCGTCAGCAACCACAAGGCAATCTGGATCACGTCTACGCATATACATATCTGTGTAATTAACAGATACCCCGTTCGTACATCTTGTAACGGTCGCTTCAACAACTTTTCCTTTGCCCTCAACATCATAATCGACAACAAAAACATCTTTATCGGTGCCACCCATAGAAAGTTCTTGCATCTCTCTACGTGATTCCGGAACGATAAGGTTCTTATTCGTTAAAATGTTGAGCACATCAGACGTTAAGACAAGTTTGTCTTTCAAATCAGCCTTCATGTTTATATATTTAAAAGGTTCTAAAACAGTATTTTTTACCAACCAACCTGCATTACTTTTCTCATTATTCAGGCTTTATAAAAAACTTACAAAAGAAGCAATAATTTGGCAATTAAACAAATACAGATAGTTTCAATGTGTTAAGAATGTAACAATTGGTATTTTAAGATTCTTAAAATCAGTAGCAAATAATATTTATACTTTTTAACACAGATGTTAACAAATGGTTCAGCAAGGCTGCTTTTTTTTGTAATTTTGATGGGCTTAAAAAATGCAATAGTGCTTTCTGTTTTTTACTAAACCGATGATGATGAATCGTTTTTTTGTAATATATATTATTCTATTATTCAATAGTATACCAGTATTCTCACAGATAATATATCCTGATAATTATTTTCGATTACCTCTTGATATCCCTATGACACTTTCGGGGTCTTTTGGAGAGCCGAGAGCGAACCATCTACACTCGGGTATAGACATTCGAACCAACCAACAAGAAGGGTATCCTGTTTATGCGGTTGCCGATGGTTTTGTGTCGAGGATAAAGGTTCAGGGAGGCGGTTTTGGCTACGCGCTATACATAGATCACCCGAATGGATATACTTCGGTATATGGTCACTTACAGCGCTATAACCAAAAGATTAACGCCTGGATAAAGGCAAAACAATACGAGCTTAAAGAATTTGAAGTGGATGTGTTTCCTAAGCGGGGAGAGATACCGGTGTCGAAAGGAGATCTCATTGCTATATCAGGTAGCTCGGGTATTTCCGGTGGCCCACATTTGCATTATGAAATCAGAAATACTCAAACGGAGTATCCGATAAACCCGCTCTTCTTCGGATATCATATGGCCGATACTATTCCTCCGGTGATAAAGAGTCTGCGGATTATTCCGATAAAAGACAGAGGGCAGGTCAACGGTAGCTCTGATGCTAAAGACTTTTCGCCAAAGAATAAAAAGAATCATTACTATCTGGAATTGCTCTCTCCATTGGAGGTGTCGGGCGATATTGCATTTGGAATAGAGACTTCAGACTATCAAAATGGAAATGAAATATCTACAGGACCTTATTCCGTTGACTTTTATCTGGATTCACTTCGGTATACTGCAATACGTTTTGAAACGTTTTCTTTTTCGCAAAACAGGGCGGCTAACAGTATTTTGGATTATGCAGAATTTATGCGATCGAACCG
>JAHEYR010000272.1 GCA_023251485.1 Bacteroidales bacterium | reverse complement strand
ATGGGTAGTGCTTTTAATGCGGATTTTTCCAAATTTAAAAAACGCTCTATTCGAGATATTTTAAATCGAGTATGAATTTTATTATTAATCCGATGAATCGTGTAAGGGTTCAATTAAAATTGGATGATTTTTTGAATCATCGTCAATTAAAAACGGAGTGAATATTGGCTATGTAATCGAGGATTCTTGCTCTGTCAATTCCTTATTCACCATTCGTTTTTTTGCTTCCATTTCTCTCCAGCTGTCACCTCTGACATTGAATGTTTCGCATTTATAGATAATGCGATCTACAGCAGCAGCAGTTGTCTTTAAATTGAGGAATACTTTGTCCCATTCTGAATAGGTTAAATTTGTCGTTATCAACATGCTTTTTCTTTCCGATCGCTGTGAGATCAGCTGGAAGAAAAGATCAGCCCCGTCTTGATCGTGCGGTACATACCCTAGTTCGTCGCAGTAGATTAAATCATATTTGTCTAGACGTTTGAACAAGGAGCTAAGGCTCAAGTTTTGCTTTGCGACCAAGAGCTGTCCAATCAAGCCATGCGTTGAGGTACAGAGGCAACGGAATCCCAGCTGACAGAGTGCTCCTACAAGCGCAGTGGCCAAGTGGGTTTTCCCAACCCCAATGCCACCGTAAAAGACAACATTACTAGCAGACCGAACAAATTCACCCGTCGCTAGGCGATTCATTTGTTTGACGTTAATACCTTCTCTTACTTCAAATTTGTAAGTATCTAGGCTTTTATACAGGGGGATTTTGGCCTCCTTGAGAAGGCGTACTACTTTTATCTTATGTTTGGCTGCTAGTTCAACCTCGACCAATTTTGCTAGAAATTGTTCGTAAGTCCTCCGATCTTTTTCTGCTGTTTTAGAAATTTCAAAATATTGAGAAGACATTTCATGTAAATGGAGTTGTTTCAGATTGGAAACCAATTCTTCATGTTTCATATGGTACTTCCTGTTTTTGGAATGAGACTGTCATATCCAGACAGCTCAGGTTTAAGTGGGCTCTGATTGAACCGACTTGTAATATCAATCACTGAAGATGGTCGCCTCTCTCCTAAAAGGAGGCTCCGCAGATCTTCAAATAATTTTTCACTTTTATTTTCTAAAACCAATTCCATGCCAATAATAATTTCAGACAGTGGAACATAGTGAACTAGATTAATTGCTCGTAAATATTCTCGCTCGGCACCATAGCCTTCTGTTTTTTTTAAACAATCATAGTAGGTCCTGCAAATAGAGTGAGGGAATAGAACTTCTCGATGTGCCCAACGAACCATTGCGTGTGGTTTTCTAAGAAGTGACGGTAGAATATGATCCAGTGGTAAACTATGTTCTCCATCTTGTTTCCTGATGTGTTTAATGGTTATTTTTTCTTTATTTTGATCGTTGATTTTTGATATTTTGACGTCATATGCACCGACGACCGTTTTGCAATCAACTCCAATCATGGCATCAGGGACTGAATAGAGTGAGTTACTAATTTTAATGAGACCGTGACTATTCGACTGACCTAAATGAATTTTACATAATACCCCTTCTTCCCTGGGAGGAATGGGCTGGAATATTGCTTCTTCCTGCGCCCTTTTTGTTTTTGTTTCTCTGGTTTCTCTTTCGAGCATAAAATCGTGGAGCCACTGATTCAAATGCTCCGAATCACGGAAAATAATCGCGTCGTGACTCACTCGATTTTTAATGCGAGCAGCATAGGTGCGAATGTCCCGCTCTACATCCCCCTTGTCGCTCCCCTTGCCAGGAGCGCAGGGCAAAAGACCAAAGCCATAATAAGTAACTGCTCGATTAAAAGCATCTGTATAAAGCCGGTTACTCCCTTCGAGAACTTTTTTGACTACGGGAGCAAGATTGTCAAACCTAATGGAATGCGTCATCCCTCCTAGCTCTTCAAAAAATGAGTGAATTCCATCCATGAAACACTCATAATTCTTAAAGAAATAACCTCTCACGCGACAGGTATCGCTATAAGGTAGAGTGCCAAAGTGAAGATGAACAATTCTATTCCCCTCTATAAACGGGAGTTCGACCATTTCCTTGAAATCAAATTGTGCTTGCTCCCCAGGTTCGTATTCCTGTTCATAAAACCGTTCCCGTGGATCTGGTGGACGAAGTATTTTCATCCGTCGGTTGACTGTCGACTGACTGCCCTTATATCCTTCTGGAATTAAGAATTCATAAATCTCCTGAGCTGTTAGGCTAGGTGTATTCTTGATCCACTCCCGAACCTTTCCTTCAAATGAATGAAATGGATCACACCGTGTAGATCCTAAACGTGGGCTATATACCGGAGGCGTGTTCAAACGAACGTATTTTGCAACGGTTTTTGGATCAATTCCTAGCTTGCGAGCAATAGCGGCTTGACTTAAACCTGACGACCTGAGTTTTCTGACTTCTTGAAACATATACGCACTAATCATTGATTGACCTCCCACATTCAAAGTCCTGGAATAAAAATCGTAGAACCAGGGGGTGTCTAGATATTAGACAGCAGCCCCTGGTCTGTTCCAGATGAGGAGATCAGTTCAAATTTATTAAACGGATTGAGTAGAGCTGGAACTTCGCTCCCATTCAGAGTATGCCAATTTTGGTTGACGCCAGCAAATGTCAGAACTATCCAGATCATAAGGCCTGAGAATTCGCAGGCCTAGCAATACATTTTGATAGTTTGACTGATCCAATCTTTGAATAATGTCCCGTAGTTTTACTTCAACTTCTCCAGTCCAAAGATCCAGAGCTACACGTATGAGGATCTGTTCCCCAGCAGAGAAACAGCCTGCTTCTTGAAGTAAAACTTCGGGCTCATCTCGAAGTTCAGGACGATCTAGATAAAATACGAACTCTAACAGCTTGGGATGCTTCCGGAAAATCCGGTTCATCACTTCTCCTAGTCTCTCACGAGCTCGACCACAATCTTTCCACTTCAACATTTCGGACTCCTTTGGCCCCCATTAGGTGGGCCGGGTTATCCGTTTTTAATTGACCGTGCATGCCTATTTTAAATGACTGCTTACAAATCGTACGCTGAAGCGCTCTATTGATCTCCTCAAGAGAGGTAAAAGTCTTCCTTCTGTAAATCCATCGAAAAGCCCTCATGACAAGTTTTACAGCACCTTCTACTAATGCTTTATCTTTTGGATGTTT
>JAHEYR010000092.1 GCA_023251485.1 Bacteroidales bacterium | reverse complement strand
AGATGGGGCTCAATATCTATTTCAAACAGAATCTGGTTGGTCACTATCTTTTCGGTAAACAGTATTTTAAGTTGTTCAATCCACTCGGTGATAGAGAACAACCGCAGAACAGGATTCGGAATCTTGGTTAAGCGGCGGTAGCTATTCACGAAATTCATGAGTCCTTCGCCTTGCTCTTCGATGGCTTTTAGTCCCTGTACGGTTGTGTTTACGATCTCCTCGTTTACGTCATGTGGTTTAACGGGCTCGCCGTCTTTGATATAGAAATCGTACAGCGTCTTTGAAATAGAGGTGAGCGGAGCAATAGAATTCATGATTTCATGCGTCAGAATACTAATCAGCTTCTGGTATGACTCAAGCTCTTTTTCATCAAGTTCCTGCCGGATATCCTGAATAGAGATCAACTTTAATATCTGTTCTTCGTTTCTGATTTCGGTTGCTCTAAACAGGAGAAGTTGTGCTGAATCGTTAAGGATATTTTTAAAAGTGATGGCTTGTTCAGGAACTACACTACAAAGTACATTGTAGAAAGCCTCATTCTTAATTCGCAACAACTTCATATTTGTGGATGCCGAAGAGATCCCTGCATATTGACATGTTGCTTCGTTAATAAGCTCGATCTCATTATCCTCGTTGAGTACGACGACACCTGTTGCCGACTGTTGAATGAGGGCCTTATAGTATTTTTCTTTGTATTCGTTGCGTAGCTTCATCTGCTGGATATGCTTATTCAGGTTGTTCATTCCCTCATAAAGCGTTTGCAACGATTTGTTTCTTGACGACTGGAAGGTCAGGGTCGTATCATTATTGCGGGCAGCATCGAAGAACAGCGCAATGGTCTTGTTGGTTTGTGTGTATATACCGGTTAATCGAAATAGGTATATCACATCGATCAGCAAAAGGAGGGTGGTATAAAGATATCGTTCTTTTAGAAAGAAGAGTCCTGCTCCGAAGGAGAGTGCGATGATGATGATGATGATAAATATAATTCTACCTACTGATCCTTTAGATACCATATTTTTTAACCTTGTTATAGAGCGTTGGACGTGTTATCCCAAGTTGATTCGCTACTGCGGTCATATTCTGTCCATGACGATTGAGTGCGCTGATAATCATCTTCTTTTCCATATCGTCGAGGGTTTCGTCATGGTGCGAGAAGTCGTTTGGATCGTAACCAAATAAAAAGTCATTTGGGGTCAACATGTTTTCATCGGAGAGGATCACTGCCTTTTCGATAGTATGTTGTAACTCTCTGATATTGCCTGGCCAAGGATTGGATTTCAGCTTCTCGATAGCAGCGGGGGCAAATTGAAGTGTTGGTTTATTGTATTTCTTGCCATAAATCCCGAGGTAGAAGTTGGCAATGTCTTCTATGTCGTCTACTCGCTCACGAAGAGAGGGCAGTGGAATTGTTATTGTGTTTATCCGATAGAGAAGGTCTTGTCTGAACTGCCCATCGGCAACCATCTGCTGGAGGTTCTTGTTTGTGGCACAGATCAAGCGGATATCGAAAGGCTGTTCTTTGTTAGATCCTACCGGAGTAACGATACGGGTTTGCAGAACAGTGAGTAATTTAGATTGTAGATGTAACGGAATGTTGCCAATCTCGTCCAGAAAGAGCGTTCCTTTTGACGCCAATACAAACTTTCCGGTACGATCTTCCATGGCATTGGTGAAGGCTCCTTTTTTATGTCCGAAGAGCTCACTCTCAAACAACGTTTCGGTTAAAGAGGAGAGATCGACCAGTACAAAAAGCTCTTTGTTTCTTGCCGAAAGACGGTGAATCTCTTTTGCGATTAACTCTTTCCCTGTTCCATTTTCGCCTGTAATCAAAATATTAGCATCTGTCTTTGAAACCTTATTCACCAGCTGCATAATGTTTTGCATGGCATGGCTTTTTCCGATAATCAATCCGGAACTTTGGTTTAGCTCTCGTTTTATAGATTGTTCTCTCGTTTTAAGATCAGAGATTTCGGCACTCGATTTACGTAAACGGTAAGCTGCTTTGAGTGTTGCCTTCAACTTCTCGTTTTCCCAAGGCTTTAATACGAAGTCGGTTGCTCCTTCTTTTAGTGCTTTAACCGCGAGCTCTACATCGCCATAAGCCGTAAACATGATGACCTCAACTTCAGGAAATTGTGTCTTAATCTCTTTCAACCAATACAATCCCTCGTTGCCGGTATTGACACCCGCTGTAAAGTTCATGTCGAGTAAAACCACGTCGTAATTGGTTGATTTCAGTTCAGTGATCAGACGATTGGGAGTGGAGATCGTTTGTACCACCTCGAACTCGAACTGAAGAAACAGGTTTAGTGCCTGAAGGATTTTTTTATTATCGTCGGCTATCAATAATTTTCCCTGTTTCATCTTTAGAAGGATTTATAAGACAAATCTAAAGAATATTTACACATAAGCGTAAAAAAAAATTACACTTTAAAAATATGGATGTTTATTATGGGTAAGACAGTCAGTTGATTATCGTTGTTGGCATATCATTGGCACAAGGCATCTCAAATAACGCTATCATGAAAAAGTATAGGTATATAATTGTAGATGTATTGCTTTTGGTTTTAACCAGCGTACTTGTGGCGTCACTTGATGCCGTTTATTATCATTCGAATGAAACAGGCTCCACCTTACACTCAGATTCTGTCATGCAGGAAAGAAATCTGGGATTCTGGGAATCTGTAAAAGGGGAAAATAAACCTGTACAGCTGAAATCTGGCAATGAAGTAGATCGTTACAAATCGAATCTGATTCTCTCTAAGGCGCGTAAAAGCTTCGAAGCGGGCAATCTATATCAGGCATTGGAGGCGTGCAATAAATCAATACAGATAGACACTACGAATGCAGCGTGTTATTTTTTAAGGGCAGAGGTCAATAGACTGTTGAATAAAGATCTTGACGCTATTTCGGATTATACAAAGACTTTACAACTCAACGCCAACTATTACCAAGCTTATTTAAATAGAGGAATTCTTTGTTTGAAGACAAAAAAAACAGCCGCTGCTTATTTCGACTTTACAAAGGCAATCATGATCAAGCCGCTAAAGACATTGTCGTTCCTCATCTCGCATGCCTTTCGGGCTGTTTTTTAATAAGATACAATCAGTATTTAAATCAATATCTGCATTCAATAATTAAACACATAGCTGTAAATAAAATTTACACATCAAGAAAAGGAGGATGTATTATGTGTCAATCAACCAGCTTGTTATGAGCTATGGCACATCATTCGCTCTAATAAAAGTAATGAAAGACAAAAGATCGAAATTTTAAAAATAAAAGATATGGACCGGATCGTTGAAAACAAACATTTTATTAAGCCTAAATATTGGGGCGCCATCGTCATTTCTGCCGTTATCCTCTTTGGTGTTTCGTTTCTTCTCTTTGCTAATCATACAAAGAGTACCACTGTTGAAAAAGATAAAGTGACTGTAGAGACTGTTTTTAAGGGACAGTTTAATGATTATATCCAATTAAGTGGTCAGGCCGCACCGATTAGCACGATCTATCTGGATGCTGTAGAAGGCGGTCGGGTTGAAGAGATGCTGATTGAAGAAGGGAGCATGGTGAAAAAAGGGGATGTCATTATTAAAATAGCGAATAACGACTTACATCTTAATATTTTGAATAGTGAAGCTCAACTTGCTGAAAAATCTAACTTTCTAAGAGAGGTTCGATTGAGTTTAGAACGTGATAAGCTCGCTAATGAACGCGAAATATTGAGTGATCAATACCAACTGGTAGCAAAGAAAAGGGCTTACGAACAAAACAGAGCGCTATATAAAAACAAATTAATAGCTGAAGATGTAATGCAGCGGTCGGAAGAAGACTATCATCTCGCGCTAAAGATGTTGGCCATGCTCAACAAACAACGGCAACAAGATTCTATATATCGCAAAATTCAAATTGATGAACTGAGTGATAACCTGATGAATATGCGCCACAATATGACGCTGGTTAAACAGCAACTCGAATTTCTAAATGTCAAGGCTCCTGTCGACGGACAACTCGGATTGCTTGATGCTGAAATAGGTCAAAATATCAATAGAGGACAACGGGTTGGGCAAATCAATGTGCTCTCCTCCTTGAAAGTAGAAGCCGAAATTGATGAACACTTTGTTGACCGGGTTAAGGTTGGTCTGACGGCTGAGTTGGAAAGAGTTGTAACTAAAGCTAAACTAGTCGTTAAAAAAGTATACCCAGAAGTTCGGAATGGAAAGTTTAAGGTCGACCTGGTCTTTGTTGGTGCCTTGCCCGAAAATATTAGGATTGGGCAAACCTATTATTTTAAGTTGGAGCTGGGTCAATCAATAGAAACATTGCAGGTTGCAAGAGGGGGCTTTTATCAATCCACAGGAGGACAGTCAATATTTGTACTCGATAAATCAGAGAAGTTTGCAATAAAGCGAGCCATCTCCATTGGAAAGCAGAATCCTGAGTTTTATGAAGTATTATCAGGACTGACACCCGGCGAAAAAGTAATTACTTCAGGATATGAGCAATTTGGTGAAAATAAGAAGATAATATTTAAATAAATTTACACAATAAAAAAGTTAAGATCATGATTAGGACAGTAAACCTTTCGAAAATCTTTCATGCTGATGAAATAGAGACGACAGCACTCGAAAACATTAACTTTCAAGTTAAAGAAGGAGAATTTGTTGCAATAATGGGTCCCTCCGGATGTGGAAAATCTACACTGCTTAATATATTAGGACTACTAGACAATCCGAATGGTGGACAATATTTTTTCAATGGCAATGAGATATCGCACTATTCAGAAAGGCAGCGAACCGATCTACGAAAAGGAAATATAGGGTTTGTGTTTCAGAATTTTAATCTGATTGATGAGTTGAGCGTTTTCGAAAACGTAGAGCTTCCTTTGTTGGCTTTAAAGGTGAAGTCGTCCGAACGGAAAGCCAGAGTGAATGAGATCCTCGAGAAGATGAATATCGGTCATAGGAGAAAGCATTTTCCCGGACAACTTTCAGGCGGGCAACAACAACGTGTGGCTATTGCCCGCGCCGTAATTACCAATCCGGGATTGATACTGGCTGACGAACCAACAGGTAATCTTGATTCTGCCAATGGTGAACAGGTAATACAATTACTTGAAAAATTAAATGAAGAAAAGACCACCATCGTGATGGTTACACACTCTCAAGACCATGCAGCACGGGCACATAGAATCGTGAATCTGTTTGATGGACATATTGTAAATGAGAAGATTGAAAGAAAAATCATCTCAATTGGTACTCCCCGGTTAATGAGTTTATAAAAAGTTAATTCAACATCCAATGATTAAGCAATTTTTCACCCTGGCCATTCGGAGTTTATTAAAAGATAAAATCTTCTCTTTGATAAATCTCACCAATCTGGTAGTCGGTTTTGCTACATTTATCCTTTTAACTCTGTTTATTATCGGACAGTTTAACTGGGATACACAAAATACAAAGTACGACCAGATCTATAAGTTACAACTATTTAGAGATCAAGAAGAAAATGCACAGAAACATTCATGGAATATTCCCCCGGCATTATCCAGAAATGATCTTCTTAAAATCCCGGAAATAGAAAAAGTAGCGCTATTACATGATGCAGGCGATAATAACAAAAGCGGAATCTTTTTATCAGTTGATAAAAGAAATCAGGTACTCACACGATTTGGTTATTTCTCTGATCCATCTATTTTTGATATTCTGACTTTTAAATTTCTAGAGGGCGATCCGAAAACAGCTTTATTGCAGCCCTACTCAATTGCTTTATCAAAATCGGTCGCCGATAAACTCTTTCCCAAAGGGAAAGCAATTGGCAAGCAAGTTTATGGAGAGAACAAAGTAGTTTTCACAGTGACTGGTGTTTATACTGATATTCCATTACAATCAAGTTGGGTTCCTAGTTATTTATTGTCCATGAATTCTTTTGCTCCTATCACTCAGTTTAAAGATTTTGAACAAAGTTATTATGATAATTCATTCTATACCTATGTGTTATTAAAAGAAAATGCAGATCCTGCATCAGTTGATAAAAAGATTCATGGTGCGCTGAAAAACTATCAAAAATCACATTACCCTTATCTGCGCCCTATGTCGCATTTGCATCTGAATCCTTTTTATGATAATTCAATCTATGTTGTATTAGCACTGTTTTCTTTTATTGCTCTTTTGATTCTGGTTCTTTCCTCCATCAATTTTATAAATCTTCAAACTGCAAATGCATCCACGCGTATTCGCGAAATAGGAATCAAGAAAACAGTCGGATTTACCAAGCGAAATCTACTCACCCAATTTGTTTTAGAGTCTGTTTTTATCACCATGGTATCCGGTGTTATCGCATTGGTTGTTGCTCAACTCTTTTTGCCCGTTTTTAATAATATTGTGGGAGCAGAATTGTTTTCTAATATATTAACAGATTGGAAAATCATAGGTATTGTTCTTCCTGTATCTTTTTTAACAGGATTACTTTCAGGTCTCTATCCTGCATTTGTTATATCAGCCTATAATCCGATAAAAGCTTTGAAACAAAGATATTTGCAGAACGATTCTAATGGAATAAGCCTTAAAAACATTCTGGTAACCGTTCAATTCAGCATCTCTCTCTTTTTGTTGATTGTAAGTTTCATCATCTTCAAGCAAACTGATTTCATGATGCATTCTGATCTGGGGTTCAATTCGAAGAATCTTGCCTATGCTAATATCACCACCAATAAAAAAGGTTCGTTTGATTTGATCAGGCAACGGTTAATACAACATCCGGAAATAACAGATGCATGCTATTCAGACTATATCCCTTATGTGTTGCCTGGAGGACGCGATATAAATTGGGAAGGTGCACCTGCTGACGAAAGGGTGTTTGTAAGGTATTATAATGTCAGTTATGATTTCTTTTCAACTTTTGGCATTAAAATAAAGGAGGGACGACCTTTTTCGAGAGCGTTTCCTGCTGATGCAAATAAATGTTTAATTAATGAAACGGCAGTAAAAGTTTTCAATTGGAAAAATCCAATAGGACATCATATGCGGATAGATGAAAATGATTATGAGGTTATTGGAATTATAAGAGATTATATCTTTCAATCGTTTCATAATCCACAAGAGCCTCATTTTTATCGGCTATTAAACAATGATACAGTATCACTGAATGGAATATTTACAGTTCGTTTCACTCAGGGGACTGAAAAGAAGGCTTTGCAAATTATCAAAAGCGAGTTTGAACAAACCTTTCCTGATGATGCCTTTGAGTTTAGCGATTTTCAATTACTGGTGCTCAATGAAAATGCATTACGGTATTGGCAGATATTTCGTAATATAAGTATCTTCTTTGCCATATTATCCATCATTATCTCTTCGATCGGATTGTTTGGTTTGGTAATGTTTTTCACCAAACGAAAGATGAAAGAGATTGGAATCCGGAAGGTCTTTGGTTTCTCTATGGGTAGTCTTTATATTACAATGTCGAAAGGATTTATGAAATTATTACTGATATCTATTGTCATAGCATGGCCTTTGGCATTCTATATCTATAAGACATTACCAGGGGCACATAAATATCCGATTCAGGTAAATGAGTTTGTGGTTGCTACATTGATTATCTTAGCTGTTGCTGTTGTAACGATTAGCTACCAGATTATCAAAGCTTCAAAAATGAATCCTGTTGATGTATTGAAAGATGAATAGATTTTAAAATGTTGAAGAGGCTGTTTTAGACTTTTGAGACAGCCTCTTCAATAGTTCTATTCTTTGTCTTTTATCACCATTTGCAACGTCACACGACTTCGTTGTTCCATAAAGACCTTCTTTGCGACCAACACACGGTTGATGGTCTCCTGATCATAATGACGTATCGTAACCAGTTCAACACCTTCGTTATACCGTAAGCGGTAGTCTTTTTTTAACTCTTCCATCACCTTTGGAATCTTGATGGGGTCGTTGTCAACACAAACAGAGAAACTAATCGCTGAGTTTTGCATCATGTGAATTCTTAAACCAAAGCGAGCAAAGATTCCGAAGATATGCTCCAGATTATGCTCAGCAATAAAGCTGAAATCTTTGACAAGGATTGAGATCAGCATCTGATCTACCTTAAAGATGAACGAAGGGATCAGGCTGTCGTCAGCAAAATCCTCACGGATGATGGTTCCATCTGCATCGGGGTCAATAAATGACTTGATTCGCAATGCAATATGTTTATTCTGCAATGGTTTAATCGTTTTGGGGTGTATAATAGTGGCTCCGTAGTAGGATAGCTCTATGGCTTCACGAAAAGAGATCGTATCGATTTTTATAGGGTCGTCAAAATATTTCGGATCGGCATTTAGAAGGCCGGGCACGTCTTTCCAGATCACCATCTCCGTAGCATCGAGTGCATAGGCAAGAATGGCAGCAGTAAAGTCAGAGCCTTCGCGACCTAATGTGGTGGTTAGTCCCTCGGGTGAACTTCCCAGAAAACCTTGTGTCAAGGCAATCGGGTGACCCGGTTTTTTGAAAAGAGGTGCTACGTTTTCTTGAATGAGGTGGGGTGTGATATTCCAGTCAACACTGCCTTCGCGGAAGTTATTGTCGGTTTTAATGAGATGACGTGCATCAAAAAGTCGGTTGGAGATTCCTGCTTCCGTAAGATAATGATGCATGATACAGGTAGAAAGTAACTCTCCGTAGCTTACAATCTGATCATATTCCAGATCGAAATCATCTCCATGTGGTTCACTAATATAGTTTGCCAGATTTGCAAAGAGCTCTTTTAATGCTTGATATGCAGGATGTTTCTTCTCGGTAAACAGCTCCTCTGCTAATGCGAAATGATACTCCTTGATTACATTCAGATGAAGTTCGGCCTGCCCGTCATTAAAGAAGTATGATTTAACAACCTTTTCCAAACCATTGGTTGTTTTTCCCATTGCCGAAAGTACCATTACTAAGTCTTCGTCAGGATACCTTTTAAGTATTGCCGCTACATTCTTCACGGCAGCAGCATTTTTAACGGAGGCACCACCGAATTTAAATACTCTCATTTTTTTTATTCTAATTTTTCGCAAAGGTAAATTTTTATAATGAAAAGGGGGAAATTATAGAGAACTTTGGGTAATCACTTTCTTTATACCTTTGCATTGTTATTAAAGCGATAAACAATTGACTGCAGAAGAACTACTTCAGTTATATAGCCGCGATGCGGTTGTAAAGGAACTGGCTGAACGATTGGGTAAGGAAAAAATGATCCGTCTGGCTTTGAAAGGAATGACGGGATCATCACGTACCATGATGGCTGGTGCCTTATTTGGGATGTTGGGTCGTATCATGGTTGTGATTCTATCCGATAAAGAGGAGGCTGCATATTTTTGTAACGATCTTGAAAACTTATTTAATGAACAGGAGTTGCCGTTTCATCGGAAGCATATCCTCTTGTTCCCCTCATCCTATCGTCGTCCTTATGAGATAGAAAAAATTGATAATGCTAATGTGCTTTTGCGTACAGAGGTACTGAAACGACTGGGCTCACGTACAGAACAAACTATCGTCATTACTTATCCTGAAGCGCTGAGCGAAAAGGTTATCAACAAAACCTATCTCAAACAAAACACCCTGCGACTGAAGAGGGGAGAGGTCGTCAATGCTGATTTCATGTTCGACTTGTTATTGGAATATGAATTCAAGCAGGTTGACTTTGTGGTAGAACCAGGCGAGTTCTCTGTCAGGGGTGGTATTGTTGACGTCTATTCATATACAAACGATTATCCTTATCGAATTGAACTTTTTGGGGACGAGGTTGAGAGCATCCGTACTTTCGATCCAGCCACCCAGCTCTCTATTGATCGGCTAGATCATATCGCTATCGTACCCAACATGCAGAACTCAAAGCTTCACGAGCGGCGCGAAGCCTTTACTGAGTTTCTACCCGAAGATACCATCGTATGGATCGACGATTTCGATATAGCATCAGAACGTATCGGGGCGGAATATAAGCGGGCTGAACAGGCCTTCAATGCATTGACCGGCGAGATCAGTCATGTTCCACCTACAGAGTTGTACGTTAGCTCCGAGCTCTTTAACAAAACAATTCTTCGCTATTCTATCATCGAGTTTGGAAAGCGATTCCTGTTATCAGAACAGAATCAATATCAGTTTAATATTTCTCCGCAGCCTTCATTCAATAAAAACTTTGAATTGTTGATTCAGAATATGCACGATAATACCACGCAGCATATTCAAAACATCATCCTCTCCGATAACAGTAAACAACTTGAAAGGCTTCAAAGCATCTTTTACGATGTTACAGCCAACCATAAACTAAAGGTGAAGGCAGAATTCACTCCAGTGAATATTGCACTCCATGAAGGATTCATTGACAAGGGCTTAGGTTATGCCTTCTATACCGATCATCAGATTTTTGAACGTTACCATAAATACAGAATCCGCGACAACAAGAGTGGCAAGCAAGTGCTTACGCTTAAAGAATTGTATGATCTGAAGCCCGGCGATTATGTAACCCATGTCGATCATGGTATCGGTAAGTTTGATGGTCTGGAGAAAGTAAACAACAGTGGCAAGGTTCAGGAGGCTATCCGATTGATCTATAAAAATGGTGATTTACTCTATGTCAGCATCCATTCGCTTCATCGTATTTCTAAATATACCGGCAAAGAGGGTACCGTCCCTTCGATGGATAAGTTAGGCTCGAATGCATGGAATAAACTAAAGCAAAAGACCAAACAGCGTGTCAAAGACATTGCCAAAGATTTGATTAAGCTCTATGCCGAACGGAAAGCCGCCGATGGATATAGATACATGCCTGATACTTACATGCAACACGAGCTGGAAGCTTCATTTATTTATGAGGACACGCCCGATCAGGTGAAAGCTACTGCCGACGTCAAGAAAGACATGGAAGAATCATACCCAATGGACCGATTGATCTGTGGTGATGTAGGCTTTGGAAAGACAGAAATAGCCATCCGTGCAGCCTTTAAGGCAGTAGCCGATAGTAAGCAAGTTGCTATTTTGGTGCCTACTACCATTCTTGCCTTGCAACACTTCAAGACTTTTCGTAGTCGTTTAAAGGAGTTTCCTTGTACGGTCGATTATGTAAATCGTTTCAAGAGTGCTAAAGAGCAGAAACTGACCCTGGAAAAGTTGAAAGAGGGAAAGATAGACATTCTCATTGGCACCCACCGTTTGTTGAGTCAGGATGTTCAGTTTAAAGATCTGGGATTGTTAATCATTGATGAGGAGCAGAAATTCGGTGTTGCAGCCAAGGAGAAGCTGAAGTCGTTCAAGACGAATGTAGACTCCCTGACGTTAACCGCAACACCTATTCCACGAACCCTTCAGTTCTCGATGATGGGGGCTCGCGATTTGAGTATTATCAATACTGCTCCTCCAAACCGATACCCGGTTCAGACGGAAGTCCATACTTTTAGCGAGCAGATTATTCGCGATGCTATCTTATTTGAAATCTCCCGTGGAGGACAGGTGTTCTTTGTAAACAACCGTATTCAGAATATCTTGCAGATAACCGGTGTTATCCAGCGGTTGCTTCCTGATGTCCGTATTGCTATTGGACACGGACAGATGGATGGTCATAAGTTGGAGAA
>JAHEYR010000091.1 GCA_023251485.1 Bacteroidales bacterium | reverse complement strand
ATGACTGGTCAGGTGTCAGAATCATTTGAGGATCTCCGACTATTCCTTTCAAGTCCGCATTAAGTTGGGCTGCATAGATCTGGCTGATATGCTTTCCATTTAGGATATTTGTTGAACAGTCTTTTACGAAATACAGATAAATCTTGTCACCATCAATAAAGACATCAGAGTCGATATATGAAAAATCATCTGATTGAAAAAATGGCTCAGACCAATTAATGAAAGGCCCAAGAGGACTGTCGCTTTTGGCTATACGAATTTTCATTTTACCACTAGGACTAATGGCACTATAACTCATATAGTATTGATTGTTATAAAATTTCACTTCGGGAGCCCAGAAGTTTCCGCTTCCCCATTGATTAGATGCATCGTTTTTGTTTAAGGCAAGTCCTTTTTCTGTCCAGTCAATCATATTGGATGATTCCCAAACCTTAAAGCCCATATCAGAAGAGGTTGCATACATGTAGTACATGTTATTAGCCTTTAATATATAGGGGTCGCCAATATTTGTGATATTGCTTAAAGGATTTGTATACGTTTTGAGGGTGTCGTTTGTGGAAGATGGATTAGGTTGATTACTCATCTCATTCTTTCCACTGCATGATAAGCTTAGAAATAAGGATATTATAAAAAATAGTTTTCTGAACAATTGTGTTCTATTCATGGAAGAAGAGATTATATAAATGTTATTCGAAACGAGATGATGCTATTTATTAGTAATGACAGGTGCAAATATCATTTCGTACTCATTTTTATAATAAAAATCATACGCTATTTTACATAATAATCCCAAACAGCTTTTGATATCTGAGCGATAATGCCTTCTCTGATATTGAGATTTGCCTTTGTGTCAGAGACAAAAACCACAATGGCAATATGGTTCCCATTGGGAAGGGTGATGATCCCTACATCATTTGTAGCGGCAGTAACTCCTTTCGAATTAGTGTCAGACAATCCTGTCTTATGCGCTACAATGGTTCCTTCTGGTAATAAGCCCTTAATTCTATGCGCTCCAATAGTTGTTTCCGTCATTAGTTTTATCAGAAAATCATTGCTTGTTTTTGATAACGCCTTTCCTGAGTTCAGTATATCCAGAAGATGAGTCATGGCAATGGGTTCGCACCAATTTGTATACTGAACATTCCATTCTTTGTGCATATCTTCTTCTGTTGCAACAATCGCTATCTCTTTAACGCCAAGGTTATGTATCGTCTTTTCTACTTTTCTGGGGCCACCTAACAATCTGAACAATAAATCGCAACCACTATTGTCGCTTTCTGAAACCGTATATCGTAGTAACTCGCTAAGTGGGATATCGGTATTTCCATTTGGATATTTATCTCTTAAAGGGCTCCAGAAGTTAGGATGTAAATCCTTTTTGTCAATATGAATCTTCTGGTTTAATGAGAGTTTACCTTGATCAATTTGTTTAAGCACAGCCATTGCGAGTGGAAATTTAAACACACTTTGCATTGGAAAATGGCTTTTCCCATTGATAGATAGCGTGTCTCTGTTTTCAATATGCATAACAGCCACTCCAACTTTACCATCTATTGTGCTGACAATCCGACTTATTGAATTTCGAAGTGAAGTGTTTTGCGATCTGGTTGTGGCAGGAAGTATCATTAAGGCAGCAAGCAGGAATAGCAAATGTTTACCTGAATAATTGATGTTTTTTGATTTTGTATAGTGTCTGATCATGGTGAAGGGATTTATAATGGATAATTTCTATCCTTCAAGTTCTTTTTTATCAGCCTTGGTACCTGTAAATGCAATATCTGTTGAAGTGAGGTCCTTCCAGACTCCTTCATTTAACACAGCAGTCTGGCGTGCAAAAAAAACAGTTTCATCAGTAATTCTAACCATTTCTTTATAAACGGTTTCCGTTTCGGCAAAGAGATAGGAAAAAAAGCCCCAATAGTCTTTCATGCGCGAGAAGAGAAAGTGAGAAGATCTGGATTCTCTTTTTAGTTCGTCCATAAGCACATTGACAAAATGGATAAAGCGTGTTTGCTGCTCGGATGATGAAGGAAGTGTTTGCCCGTTTAACATTTCAGCCAGAAAAGGATTTGCCAATACACCACGTCCAATCATGCAGCCTGTCAGTGAAGGAAACTTCGTAATGATTCGTTGATAATCAGTTGTTGTAAAGATATCCCCGTTGTAAATCACCGGATGTTTTATTAAAGGCATGACTGTTGCAAAACGATCTACATCAGCTTTTTCATCATATAGCTGAATTCCAATACGGGGATGTACAGTGACTGATGCCAGCGGATAATGATTCAGTATTTCGATGATAGGATAAATCTCATCAGGGTGATTGCGTCCCAGCCTGAGTTTAACGCTAAGTTGTTGAGGAATATTGGGGACGACTTCGTTAAGGATACTGTCGATAAAATCCGGATGAGGAAGAAGTCCCGAACCACGTTTTTTGGCTGCGATACTCTTTTTGGGACAACCCATGTTCCAATTTATCTGCGTGTATCCCAAATCGGCTAGTGCTTTGGCCATGGAGATAAAGAGCGATGAATCGTTGCCAAGTATTTGTGGAATTATAGGAAGGCGTATATTGTTAGCAGGAACCACATCATGAAGCCTTGCCGGGTTAATTCGTTCGGCTGGCGATAGTGCTATAAATGGCGCAATGGCTTCATCATAACCACTAAAACACTCCGCTAGCGCATTTCTAAATGCAGCTTCCGTGTATCCATGTAAAGGAGCCAGTATTATTTTAGATTGTTTCGACATATTATTGCAAAGATAGACAAGGATTGACTTTCTTCGCTATTTGTAAGAATGCATTTGGAATGAATGAATAAGACCAAGATTATTTTATAAATTGTGAAGGAATTGTATTTTTAAAGTCTTTTATAAGACTTAAATAGTAAATGTTTTTGATACAATTAAAAATTTTGATTAATTTGCACTCGTGAAACAAATTAGGGAAGAGGAGATAGAAATCCAAAACAGATTAAATGCAGGCGATGGTGCTGCATTGGAATTACTATTTCTCCGATATTACAATGATTTATGTCGGTACCTGATTATATTTTTGAAAGATGAGAATGTTGCAAAAAATATAGTACAAGATTTGTTTCTTTATCTTTGGGAAAACCATACAAACATCGATTTTAAAAAATCATTAGAATCATATTTATATCAGGCATGTCGGTTCAATGCGTTGATTTATCTGCGAAACGAAAACAGACACGAGAAGAGTCATGAAAAAATCAGAGGTTCTTCTATTGAAGAATGTTCAGATGTATCGTCAGATATGGAAGTTAAAGAGCTTAATAGAATTATAAATGAGGCGATAGCACTACTTCCTGATCGATGTCGTCAGATATTTATTCTAAGTCGTTCCAGAGGATTGTCATATCATGAAATAGCATCACAGCTGGAAATATCTGTTAGTGCCGTAGATAATCAAGTCAATATTGCTATTAAAAAGATTAAGCGGCATGTAGGTTTATATTACACTAATATGTTTATCGCCTGTTTTCTATTAGAAAAGTTATAATTCACCTTGTTTTAGTCTTCAATGTGTTTATAATCAGTACCATATAATCTTAATTCTTAGATATTCCTTATTTTACTTAGGTTAAATTACTCTATATCAGGAGTATTACTACTATTGAGTCCGCCATGAGTCCGGCGTGACTCCTCCATCCCTCTGCCATGCCTCCGCTAATTAGCGGAGGCATGGCAGAGGGATGGAGGAGTCAATGTGAATTCATTTGGGTTTCATGTACTGTTGTATCCTCTTAAAAGAAGCGTTTTATGGGAATATTAGGACGGTATTAGAAGATGGGTTTCCAGCAGAACCGGATTCTCTTCCTAAATCCAACCCCCCATACTTTAAGCAGATTTCTCCCAAGAGGCCGAAATGACGATAAAACTTTTCGTAGGGAAATCTCATTCAAAAAAAACCTAGATAATCAATAAGATAAATCCCATTATAATAGTTCCCTACACCACAAAAAAATGTTTCAAAATAAAGTGATTTTCTTTGTGGGGGAGAGGCTAAAAAAGGAATCATTATATAAACTATTTACAAATGGAACGTCTACCCTGGGAGCTTCTTGATAAATACTTTAAAAAGCAGATTACTAATTCAGAGCTGCAAGCTCTTGAAGAATGGATTGCTGAATCAGAGGAGCATGTTTTGTTGTTTAATGAGATAGACGCTGATATTAAGAATGGTCTTCCCTTTCCCGGCCATTTCAATGAAGACCCCATTCAACAATGGAGTGAACTAAAAGAAGATCTTATTTTTCCACGATACTTTAGTATACCCATTAAGAAATTGTATCGTATTGCTGCTGCAATTATGATTCCTCTTCTGTTTGCAGGAATATTAGGAGGATATCTTATTTCAAAAAGTCTTATTCGAAACGATAATTATGGTGCACTAACAACCATCTATTCACCAGGAGGTCAAAAGACAAAAGTCACATTACCTGATAATTCTATCGTTTGGTTGAATGCAAGAACCACCCTTAAATATGCCACTGTTTTCAATCAAAAGCAACGTATCGTATTTATTGATGGAGAAGCATTCTTCGATGTCACGCATGATCAAACCCGACCTTTTATTGTAAGAACCTCTACGATAAACATCAAAGTTTATGGAACAACGTTCAATGTAAAAGCATACAAGGATGATGATATTGCCGAAGCTACTTTGGTAAAAGGGAAAATTACTATTCTGGGTATAAATGCACCGGGGAAGGAGGATCAAGAAATCATTATCCATCCCAATGAAACATTCAGGTATTTAAAAGAGGGAGCAATTCTTAATAAAACGCAACTAAGTGAAACTAAAGTAAAGGAAAAAGCGATATCAAAAAGGGTAGAGCCGATCGTACAGATTGCTCAGAAAGTTGATGTAGCACCTATTGTTGCATGGAAAGATGGGAAGCTCTGTTTTAAAAATGAAAGCTTCTCAACCTTAGCGTATAAACTTGAGCAGTGGTATGATGTCAAGATTCATTTTGAAGATGCAGAGGTACAGGAGATAAAGTATACGGGGAAGTTTGAGAAAGAAAATATAAATCAGGTTTTAAGGTACTTGCAGATACTTACACCGTTTGAATACGACATGAAACTAAATGAAATTTCAATTCGATATAAAAAACAAACCGACAGTAAAAAAGGAGGGGCAGAAGAGATTTTAGAAAAATAAAAATACGGGAGATCTACCAGGTAAATCTCCCGCGATCTGGCACTGTTAATATTTGCGGTATTTGCAGTACACCGAAAAGATCACCATCAATCAATAATTTGCACAAGCAATGCATATCGTTAATGGTTTAACTTAACATTTACAAAGTTATGAAAAAAAAAGTACTCCTACTCAGGAGTGGGTTTAATTCTTCCCATTTTAAAAAAAGCCTGATCATTATGAAACTCACCATGGTTTTTTTACTGCTTGGCATGTTCTCTGCCAATGCTTTAGTGTATTCTCAGGATTTAAAAATTGATTTCTCTCAAAAGAGTTTCACTGTTGGCGAAGTTTTAGCCACGATTGAAAAAAATTCTGAATACAGATTTCTATACAGAAACGATCAAATTGATCTGAACAGAACCATCAAACTAGATGCGTCAAATAAAACAATCGATGGAATATTAACCTCACTGTTTAACAAGACGGGTGTTAATTTCAAAACCGTTGAGAACAATCTGGTTATCTTATCCCCAATTGTTCAGCAGAAAAAGAAAACTGTCGCTGGAAAGGTAACCGATCAAAACGGACAATCCTTAGTTGGTGTTACAGTAATGGTAAGAGGTACAGCACGTGCGGTAGTTACTGATGTTAATGGTTCTTATTCCGTTCAACTCAATGAAAATGACAAAGGATTAATCTTTTCGTTCATTGGATTGAAGAAACAAGAGATATCGATTGATGGACGTTCAACTATTAACGTAGTGATGGAGACCGAATCGAGTACGCTGAATGAAGTAATCGTAATTGGATATGGTACTGCAAAACGTAAAGATTTTACAGGGTCTGTTGCTTCCGTTAAAATGGAAAACTCACCGATTGCGTTACTTCCCAATCTTAATGCGCTTGATGCACTAAAGGGAAATGTAACCGGTTTGAATATTGGTGCTACCAATACTGCAGGAGGTGAGCCTTCTATGCAGATTCGTGGTCAGAACTCTATCAACGGTAATAATAGCCCGTTGATTGTATTAGACGGTGTTATCTATATGGGTAGTCTTAGCGATATAAATCCTAATGACATTGCCAGTTATGATGTATTAAAAGATGCAGTTTCTGCTGCAGCTTATGGATCAAGATCTGCAAACGGTATTATTGCAATTACCACAAAAAAAGGTAAATCAGGGAAACCCGTTATTACATTTAATACCTCTACTGGTTTTCAGACATGGCAAAATAAACCTGTTATGATGAAAGGTGCAGAGTGGTTGACCGTGGTTAATGCACGTAATCAATATGCAGTCGGTTCAACTAGTTGGTTGCAGGCGGGCGAATTAGCAAACCTGAATGCAGGAAAAGAGACAATCTGGCTAGATCAGGTAACACGCACTGGTATGAGTCAAGACTATCAGGTTGCTATTTCGGGTGCTGCCGAAAATGTAAACTATTATCTATCCACCGCCTATAGCGATAATAAAGGTATTGTTGTTGGCGATCAGTTTAACCGGTTGTCTGTCTTTGGTAAGGTAAATGCAAAAGTTACCTCATGGTTAGAGCTCGGAGTCGATGCAAGTTATTCGAAAAGAGATTATTCTGGTTTTGCTGCAAATATTGGTGCTGCCGAAAGTATGTCTCCTTATGGTGTAGAGTATCGCGATGCATTAGGTAATCTTGAAAAATATCCGTACACCCAATCCTCAGTAAATCCTTTATGGGGTGTAAATGATGGAACTTCAACGAATACGGATATCCGTAATAACTTTCGTTTAAATGCATATGCTGTAGTTAGTATTCCTTGGGTGAAAGGATTGACATATCGTGCAAACCTTCTTTCTAATCTTGATAAAAACCAGTCGGGTAGCTTTTATAATGAGAACTATTTTGTTAAGGAGGGCGCAGGTATCGATAGATACAGTGCATCTGTTGTTCAGGGCTTTTTATCCGCTGCAAATGGTAATATAGACAATACCACTATTAAAAGTTATGTATTCGACAATATCCTGAATTATAAAAATACATTCGGGAAACATAGTATTGATGTAACGGCAGTTGCAACAAGAGACGATCGGAAATGGGAAGATATCAACACGACGGGCTCTGACTTTTCTGCCAATGGAAACACTGCATTGGGCATGTGGGGGCTTTCTAAAGCAACGGTCCAAAAGGTTATACTCAATGCTATCCCATCTGACCAGAGTCAATATCTTGGAGACGAAAGATCAAATGTTGGTTATCTGGGTCGTTTAAGTTATTCCTATAATGATAAATATTTCTTAACCAGTTCTTTCCGTCGTGACGGAGCTTCGATTTTCGGAGCTAATAAAAAGTGGGCTAATTTTGCAGCAGTAGGTGGCGCGTGGAAAATCTCAAGCGAAAGCTTCCTCAAAGACTTTAAACCACTCAACAACTTAAAACTGAAACTTGCCTGGGGTCAGAATGGTAATCAAGGTGCTTACCCTTATGCTACGCTATCTAAAGTTTTGAATAGTGCATCTGGTGATGCTCGTTATGAGTTTTCGAATGCGCAGGGAATAATTAATTATGGATTGATTCAAAGTACATTGGGTAATGTCGATCTTGGATGGGAGACTACCGAATCGTATAATACAGGATTTGAATCGGCATGGTTAAATAATCGTCTGTTTGTTGACGTCGATTTATATTTCTCTAAGACAACGAATCAGATATTTGCGCGTAATATCCCTGTTATGACTGGGTTTACATCTATTTTAACTTCTTTAGGCGAAGTAGATAATCATGGTATTGAAGTTACGGTAAGATCCGTCAATTATCAGTCGAAGGATTGGAAATGGAATAGTTCACTTACATTCTGGATGAACAGAAACAAGGTAGCTCATCTTTATGGTCCTGATAAGACGGGCAAAGAACAGGATGATATTGCAAATAACCTGTTTATTGGTAAATCATTGGGTGCTATTTTTGGGTATGAACAGATTGGTATTGTACAGACTACTGATGCTACTTATATTGCAGCAACAGGTGCTAAGGCAGGTGACCCTATGTATAAAGACCAGGACGCTGATGGTAAGATTACAGCAGCCGACAGAAAAGTTTTGGGTTATACCGTACCAAACTTCAGATTAAACTTAAGTAATACTGTTTCATACAAAAACTTTGATTTGTATGTGATGCTTACCGGTACATTCGGTGGAAACGGCTACTATAAGAGAAGTAATACCTCTGCTTATATGACTTCGGGAACAGGTCGTTTCAACGACAATATGATCTCTAAACCTTATTGGACTGCGACAAATATGAGTAATACCTATCCTTCAGCTACTTTCTCTGGTGATGGACGTTTCCTAGGGCTTCAAAACCAACAATTTATCAGAGTTCAGGATGTCTCGCTCTCTTATTCACTTGAAAATAAATGGCTTAGATATGTTAATATCAAAGGCATGAAGGTGTTTATAAGTGCTAAAAATCTTGGAACCTATACAAAATGGGTTGGAGGCGATCCTGAAACAGGTACAACTGTAGGAGCAAATACCTATCCTGTTCCAACAACTTACTCATTTGGTGCAAACATAAGTTTCTAACCATTTAACAATAACAGAGATGAAAAAATTTATATATAAAAAATACATTTGGGTATTTGTTCTCTTATTTGGAGTAATGAGTTGCAAAGATGACAACTTTCTAAAAGAGTCGCCCTCTACCTTTTATACGGTAAGTAATGCTTTTTCCACTCCAACACAGGTTGATCAGGCTTTGGTTGCTATTTATTCTCAAGTAAGAGATATCTGGACAATTGGGAATGAAAACACCTGGCAATTTGCATTCCGTGGTAATGGTACGGATATGTATGATGTTCCAAGTATCAGAAGAAGTAACTCATTTAATAATTATGGGAATATCAATCCTGATAATGGAATTTTCTACAGTATTTATACAGCATTCTATCAAATTATTGCCAAAGCTAATTTGGCAATCTATTCCGCAAACTTACCTACAATGACATGGGCTTCGGCAGGCGACAAGGCTTATGCAATTGCTCAGGCTCGTTTCTTCAGAGCTTTTGCTTATCGTAATCTTGCTGAACTCTATGGTGGAGTGCCCATCGTGACTGAAATCTCAACAACTGCCCGTTTCGACTTTAAACGTGCGACACGAGCAGAGACCTATCAGTTTGCTATTACCGAACTTTTGGCTATTGAAGGAGATCTCCCTGAAACAACTGTTAATGGTGGACGTATTGTAAAAGGTGCTGCTCAACATAATCTATGCGAACTTTATCTTGCACTAGGTACACAGTTAGTAGCCGACGGAAAGGCTTCAGATGCTCAGGCTGCATTTACAAGTTCTATCAGTTATGGTAATAAAGTAATTGATGGAGGTACTTACAGTCTGATGAGTTCAAGATTTGGGGCTAGAAAAAGTGAAGCAAGTATATCAATCCCTTTGTATAAAAACGGAGTTGCAGGTACCGCTAACATCTTTGGTTCGATTCCATTTACAACCAATTATTATTGGGATCTGTTTCAGGAAGGAAGTGTGAATTATCAGGATGGAAACCGAGAGTGTATCTGGGCTGTGCAGGTTGATTATGCAACTTACAAAGCTGAAGATAAAAGAAGCAAATTGGGGTATTCACGTATTTACGGACCTGTATTTAGAAACGGGTCGCCTGCTAACTTAAATGGTACATTAGAAGATGCAGGTGGACGTGGTATTTCACAGATGATGCCTACAATGTACACCCGCGATAGTGTTTACTCCGGTAAATGGGGTACTGATATGAGAAACTCAGACGTAGTATTCCGTAGGACTTTCTATGGCAATATGACAACCTCAGCTTACTACAACAAGCCAATTCCATGGTCGGTTCTTTATGATAATCAGGCTGACCAAAGTCTTGATTATCCTGTATCGTGTAAAATTGCAACAGATAAGTATACTGGATTAGCCGATGGCGAAAACATGAGTAATTTGTTCCGTGACGATTACGTTATCCGTCTTTCTGAAACAATCTTACTGCGTGCAGAAGCTAAACAACGTAGTGGTGATAAAGCCGGAGCTGCTGCAGACATCAATTTGTTAAGAGCTCGTGCACAGTGTACATATATGGTTACCGCTGCAGACATGGACGATAACTTCAAAACAATTCTTGATGAGCGTGCTCGCGAACTTGTTTATGAAGAATGCCGTTGGAATACTCTTCTTCGTATGGGTGGTACAATTGCTGTTGACCGTATTAAAAAGTATGCTTTCTGGCCTGAAGCTCAAACTTCGTTGACATTCAATTACAATCTGTGGCCCATTCCTCAGACCGTTATTGATGCAAATAAAGATGTGAAGTTAGATCAAAACCCAGGATGGACTGGCAGATAATCAATATTTTATCTAAATAAATCATGAGTTACTATAACAGGGACATCTTTAATAAGTTGTCCCTGTTATTCTATTCAATCGTTTCAGTATTTTTACATTAATATTTAAGCTAATATGTTAAAATTACTACTCACATTCGTCGTCTTATCTGGCTATTTTATGGTTTCAGCTCAAGGCCAGAATTATTCATTGCTCACAACCCATTCAGTCGATTACAACCAGATGAATAAGGGTTTTGTGACTCCTCCTGGTGAATCACGCCTACGCTGCTATTGGTGGTGGTTAAATAGCATGGCTACGAAAGAATCGATAACCCGCGATCTGGAACAAATGAAAGCCAATGGATATGGTGGCGCTTCTATTGTAGATGCCGGAAGTTCAAACTATCAGGTTGCCATGAAGACAAAAGCCGGTCCGGTGTTTATGAGTCCGGAGTGGATGGAGCTGTATAAACATGCTGTAAAAGAGGCCCAACGGTTGGGAATAGAGTTGAGTGTCAACGTTCAGAGTGGATGGAACCCCGGTGGTCCAACTATCACGCCAGAATTGGCATTAAAGAAAATTGTTTTTACTGAAACTAAAATCCAGGGAGGTAAAGCAATTCAAATAGACCTTCCTCAACCTGAGACCAAATTATTATATAAAGACATTATAATACAGGCTTTTAAGCAGCCATCAAGTAACTTTCCTTTGAAGGATAAAGCCATTAAGAATTGGGGACTAAAGTCTTTTAATGAAGATTTTGGCATGAAAGGCGTTTATCCACTATATAAATTACGCGATGAATATGCTGATGTTGATAAGTTTCAGAGTATCAAAAAATCTGACATAATCGATCTCACGGATAAATTCAATAATGGCATTTTATCATGGAATGCTCCTGAAGGTGAATGGACCATTATCAGATATGGTTGGACCTGCACCGGAGCAATGACATCAACAAACAGTGATGGTTGGGAAGGACTTTCTGTAGATCATTTAAGTCCGGTTGCATTTAAAAAGTTTAGCGATGATGTTATACTTCCATTGATTACTACTGCTCAATCTGCAGGAACCAGTGTTCATTTTCTTCAAACTGATAGTTGGGAGATGGGCAATGTAGGTTGGACCAACAACTTTGCTAATGAGTTTAAAAA
>JAHEYR010000271.1 GCA_023251485.1 Bacteroidales bacterium | reverse complement strand
GACCAAGCTGTTGATGAGCTTTGGCGTCATCCTTTTTATGGTGATTATATTAGGATGGTTAGCATATTTTCAAACAAATCGTATATGGCAAGACACCAGCGATTTATACAACCATCCTTTTCTTGTAAACATCGCAGTCAGGGATATTAAATCTAATTCGCTTGCACTGCATAGATCGTTAAAAAATGCAATTTTAGCGGAAGATAAAATGAGTACCGCTGTTCAGATCCACAAGATGAATCTCTATAAGGCTGAAATCAATAAAGACTTTGCTACGGTATATGCCCGATATCTAGGGAAAAAATCGACTGTCGATAGTGCCTATGCTGCTTTTCAAAACTGGAATCAGATTAGTGACACAACGATTCAACTTTGTCTGGATGGCAAGGAAAAAGAGGCTGCCTACAGATCTATTCACATGGGTGACATGAACCATGAACTGTTGATGAATTCGATAAATAAACTTCAGGGTTTTGCAATGCAAAAAGCTGAAAATTTTTATAATTTGGCAAAAGAAGGAAGAGATAATCTTCAAACCTTATTATTTATTGTCATCATCCTTATTTTCTTACTCACTTTCTTTATCGCGCTGGCAATTATAAGAGATATTCTTTCACCATTAAAAGAACTTAGATGGGTAACTGAACAACATCGAAATGGTCAATATGATATACGAAGTAAAAATGAAACAGCCAATGAATTAGGAGAACTTGCAGCCTCATTCAATCGAATGGTTGATCGGATTGAGCTTGAGATGAACTTAAAAACCAGTACAACTGAAATATCAGACTCACTGATTGGCAACGAACAACTAAAACCATTTACCAAGTCTTTATTAACCATACTTCTTTCAAAGACAAAATCGACTGTCGGTGCCATATATTTTCTAAATGAGGAAACTTCAATATTTGAACCTTTTTTCACAGTAGGACTGGCGAATAATAATGTTAAATCGTTTTCAGCAGACACGTTGGAAGGTGAATTTGGACAAGCCTTGCTGAAAAAGGAGATAATCAGAATTACGGAGATTCCTGATGACACATTCTTTAGTTTTCCAACCGTAGCAGGGACATTTAAGCCCAAAGAAATTATGAGCATCCCCATCTTATCATCTGATCGGGTAATTGCTATTATCTCTTTATCATCGCTTTATGGATATTCAGATGAAATAATGGAAGTTATCCGACTTTCAGAAAAGAACCTCACTGCAGGAATAAATAGTATGCTTGCATCTGAAAAAATACGATTATACTCACAAAAGCTCAATCAGCAAAACAAAACACTTGCAGAGCAATCTTCAGAGCTATCATTGCAAACCACTGAATTACAAGAGCAGAATGCAGAACTTGAGATGCAGAAACAACAGATCGACGAAGCAAACAAACTAAAAAGCGAATTTCTTTCGAGCATGAGTCATGAACTTCGAACACCACTTAACGCGGTAATTGCACTCACAAGTGTATTAAATAAGCGATTGAAAGACAGGATTCCTGATGATGAATACAGCTATCTGGGAATCATTGAACGAAACGGAAAAAATCTATTAGCATTAATTAACGATATTCTCGACTTATCCAGGATAGAAGCTGGTAAATCAGAAATTCAATATAGTATCTTTTCTCTAAAAGATGAGATAGATTCTATTCTATTAACTTTCAAAACACAGGCAGAGGCCAAACATATTCTCTTACATAACAATATCGGTGCTGACATTCCACAAATCACAAGTGATCTGAATATGTGTCATCATATTTTACAAAACCTCATCGGTAATGCAGTGAAGTTTACCGATAATGGATTCGTTGAAATCTCCGCTAAACTCATCAACAATAATTTAAATGTTTCCATAAAAGACACGGGTATCGGAATTCCAAAGGATCAGATTCCACATATATTTGAAGAGTTCAGGCAAGTAGATGGCACCTCCTCGCGTCGGCATGAAGGCACAGGATTGGGGCTGGCCATTGTGGATAAGTATTGCCAACTATTAGATGCAGAAATGATGGTAGAAAGCGAATTAGGACAAGGGTCGATCTTTACCATGATTTTGCCCATAACGCCTATATCGCACGATGGTCATGATGTCAATATCGAAGAACCTTTTCATCAGCCAGTAGAAAAGCAACAAACCCAATACGAATCGTTTAGAGGAAAATCAATACTTATTATTGAAGATAGTGAACCTGCTATTATCCAGCTATCCGAAATAATGAAAGAACACGAGGTTATTATAAATATAGCCAGAAATGGAATAGAAGCGCTGGAATTGGTAAGACAAAGGATTCCTGATGCAATCATTCTTGATTTAATGATGCCGGGGATGGATGGATTTGAGGTACTTGAAAACATTAGAGGAACTGCAGAGACGGCAAAGATTCCGGTTCTGATTCTCACTGCGAAGTATTTATCAAAAGATGAACTGAAAAGATTAACCGAGAATAATATTCATCAGCTCATTCAAAAAGGTGATATCAATAAGGATGATTTGGTTGCCAGTATAAACAGTATGTTCACCATCCAAAAGATCAAGACAAAAAAGCAAACACATACTAAACCGAGCTTAAGAAATAGAAAAGCAATTGTCCTAGTTGTGGAAGACAATCCAGACAATATAAAAACAGTAAAGGTACTGCTGGGTGACAACTATGAACCGATGGTAGCCATGAATGGATTCGAAGCCATTGAACAGGTTAAACTAATAAAGCCTGATCTGATCCTACTTGACATCTCATTACCCGGCATGGATGGATTTGGTGTTCTGGATGAAATCAAGAAAGATAAGTCGTTTATCGACATTCCGATTATTGCATTAACAGCGAAAGCGATGAAAGGCGATAGAGAGCACATACTCGACTATGGCTTTGATGATTATATTTCGAAACCTATTGACACTACTGTTTTTGAAGAAACATTAGAAAAGTGGATTGAAATAAAACCATTTTAATATCTTCTGAAATGATTAAGATTTTAGCCCTCGATGATAACAGAGATAGCCTTATCATTATTAAAATGCTATTATACAGTGCACTTCATGACAACCCTATCAAATATTTTTAGATTATTGAGAGAAGCATTCTTATAAAATCATTTATACTAATAGCAATTGGACTGTTTGATTTATCTATAAATTGGCTGTTGCAAGGTGATATGTTTTGACATATTTTTGCCTCGTCAATTAAAGA
>JAHEYR010000090.1 GCA_023251485.1 Bacteroidales bacterium | reverse complement strand
TGTAAACATGGGTCTATTAGTTGTTTTGCTAGGACTCATTGCCTTTATTATGGCAACAGGCACCTCAACAGAATCAACCCAACCTTTGGTTTATCTGATCCTGGCCATTGCTTTAGTATATGGTGTGTTCTTTGTAATGCCAATTGGTGGAGCTGACATGCCTGTTGTGATTTCATTGCTTAACTCTTTTACTGGTGTTGCTGCTGCAATGGGTGGCTTCCTTTATGGCAATCAAGCTATGTTAACAGGAGGTATCCTGGTAGGCTCTGCAGGTACTATTTTAACCGTTTTGATGTGTAAAGCGATGAACCGCTCTTTGATGAATGTGATTATTGGAGCCTTTGGTGGCTCTAGTGCTTCCAGTCAAAAAGAAGGTGGCGATATTAAAGAAATTTCATTAACCGATGCAGCTGTATTATTAAGCTATTCACACAAAGTAGTAATTGTTCCGGGATATGGACTAGCTGTTGCACAAGCCCAGCATCTATGTCACGATCTGGATAAGCTACTCGAAGAAAAAGGTGTGGAGGTAAAATATGCCATTCATCCAGTTGCAGGCCGTATGCCTGGTCACATGAACGTATTGTTGGCAGAAGCTGACGTGCCTTATGAGAAACTAATTGAGATGGATGAGATCAATCCTGATATGCCAAACACCGATGTAGTGATCATCATTGGAGCTAACGACGTTGTAAATCCTGCGGCTGAAGACGATCCCGGAAGCCCGATCTATGGAATGCCGATCATCAAAGCACACGAATCAAAGAATATCATCGTCATGAAACGTGGTATGGGTAAAGGCTATGCGGCTATAGAGAATCATCTTTTCTACAATCCCAAAACCCGTATGCTGTTTGGTGATGCCAAAGCAACATTACAGAAACTGGTTGCCGAAGTAAAAAGCTTATAACATATTTATAATTGCGAAAACAACGCCTTGCATTCAATGTTAGGCGTTGTCTTTTTATATAATCACATTACTCAAACCAAAAAGAATGAAAAAATTAATTTTACCTGTACTACTGTTTCTTACCTGCTTTTCTTTTGCACAAACCAGCAAATTTGGAACCTTTTATGATCAACGGAAGTCGTTATTTGAAATACTACCCGAATCAAAAAACGAGATAATATTTCTTGGAAACAGTATTACCAACTTTGCCGAATGGTCAGAATTATTTAGCAACCCCAATATTAAGAACCGAGGTATTAGCGGTGATGTCACAGCCGGTGTCCTTAACAGACTCGACCAGATTACTCGTTCAAAACCAGCGAAGGTCTTTCTTTTGATCGGCATTAACGATTTATCACGTAATGTATCCAAAGACTCCGTTTATAGAAATATATGCCAGATTGCAACCAATATTCGTACGGCATCTCCTAAGACCCACGTTTACATTCAGAGCATATTGCCAGTGAACGACTGCTATAAAATGTTTGTAAACCATACCAATAAAACAGCAGAGATAAAATGGGTAAATGAAAAATTAGCAGCATTTTGCAAGGATCAAGACTTTACTTATATCGATCTTTTCTCCCATTTTAAAAGTTCGGATAGCGACAAAATGAATCCCATCTATTCAAATGATGGCCTCCATCTGTTAGGAAATGGTTATTTATTATGGGTTGATATTATTAAACCACTATTAAAGAAATAGTTAAACCACATTTTTCCCTCGCCTGAATATTTACAAAAAATCTATTATTTTTTTTACAAGTAGTTACAAAAAACAATAGATTTGCGATTGATTACAATCGGTTGCATTGAGATATTATTTTTCACAAATCAATGTCGTTCAGATCATAAAATGTAATATTTACACTTCAACATTATTGAGAATATTTTATTACTAATCATATATTAACAAACAGTTGAACCAAGCCAAATGAAAACAATTCTATTAAGTATCATTTTTTTAGCAACAACAATTGTTGCCGGAGCACAGAAAAAAACAGCAGTTTCAGAATCCAACGCTACTCCGAATACCCTAACAAAAAACGAGATCGCCAAGGGATGGAAACTACTTTGGGATGGAAAAACAACAAACGGATGGAGAGGTGCAGGCAAAACAGCGTTCCCTGCTAAAGGATGGAAAATAGAAAACGGGACTTTAACCGTTGAAGCTGCAAGTGGTACTGAAGCAGGAAATGGTGGTGATATTGTTACAATGAATGAATATAGCAACTTTGAATTGGTTGCCGATTTCAAAATCACAAAAGGAGCAAACAGTGGTATTAAATATTTTGTTACCGAAGCTTATAAGACTGGGGGTTCTGCTATAGGACCTGAGTTTCAGGTTCTCGATGATGCAAATCACCCTGATGCTAAATTAGGTGTTAAAGGAAACAGAACGATTGGGTCATTATACGATTTAATTCCAGCTATATCGACAAAAAAAGTCAACCCAATTGGCGAATGGAATCAAGCACATATTATTGTTAAAGGAAGCCATGTTGAGCATTGGTTAAATGGCATTAAAGTTGTTGAATACGAACGTACCGGACAAATGTTCAGAGCATTAGTTGCATACAGTAAGTTTAAAGACTTCGAAGGCTTTGGCGAAGCTGCAAAAGGACATATCCTTCTTCAGGATCATGGTAATGAAGTTTCTTACAGAAATGTAAAGATTAGAGAAATTAAATAACACCCTCGTTCTACTCAATCCCGTTTGATGAGATAAAGTACGACAAAGCACCTGTGAATGGAAGCCCAATCTGCGATTGCTATTCAATATTTTCACTGTAGTTCCATGGGGACTCGCTTTGACTTTCTCACATACGGGATTGATGAAGAACTTTTCAACACCGTCCAGCAACAGATCAAACAAGAGCTGGAACGAATAGAATCTAAATTCAGCAGATTCGCTCCCCACAGCGAAGTATATCGCATCAACAATCTCGCCTTCAGCAAAGAGGTAATAACAGACGAAGAAACCTTTGAATTAATCAACCTCTGCAAAATATACTACTTAAAAACAAACTCCCTTTTTGATATTACAGTAGGTAAAAAGACTGAGCTTCCTTTTCATTCGCAAGCGATCACTATTCAGGAATGTTCCAATACACCGTCTCATTTTGAAAACTCGCTATTAGGAGCAGACAAGATCATCACCGTCCCTTCAAAAACAGCCATCAGATTCGCAAATCCATATCTATCTATTGATCTAGGAGGAATCGGAAAGGGGTATGCACTTGAAAAGATAAAAAACATTTGCCTTCAATATCAAATTACAAATGCATTCATTAGTTTTGGGGAGAGTTCAATCACAACTTTAGGAAGACATCCACATGGAGACCATTGGCCTATTGGAATACAGCATGCTTTTAATCCAGGCCCTACGATTTACACTTGTAAGTTGAACAACAGTAGTATATCGACTTCTGGAAACAGTTTAAATAATAAAACCAAGTTTGGAGATAGAGGGCACATCTATCATCCAAAAACAGGAACGTTTGAGAATACACCCAAATCTGTTTCCGTTGTTTGTCAATCTGCTATTGAAGCCGAAGTATTATCAACAGCTCTGTTTATTGCGAATGAAGACGAGCGAGAAAAAACCCTTGACCAGTTCTCTGTCAATGAGGCCCTTCAAGTTAACTATGACTCTTTTAACAATTACACCATCATAAACTACAACACAAAAGTCAACCCATAAAATGCAAGATCAAGACAATTCACGAAGAGATTTCATTAAGGCGGCAGGAGTTGGTGGACTGGGGCTAGTTGCCCTTTCATCACCCTGGCTAAAAGTCTTTGGCGATAATAAAGCCAATTCAAAAGCAGCATCAGACAAGGTTAGGATCGGTATGATCGGAGTAGGTTCTCGTGGGAGCTATCACCTGAACTATCTAAAACAGATGGAGCAAACCGATAACATTGAAGTTATTGGCGTTTGCGACAACTACCAACCCCATCTTAATGATGCAATCAACATCACCAAAGGCACTGCAAAAGGATACCTGGATTATCGTAAGTTACTAGAGGTAAAAGACCTGGATGGTGTAGTGATAGCAACACCTCTGCACATGCATGCCCAGATTACCATTGACGCACTAAAAGCTGGCAAACATGTTTTTTGCGAAAAGGCAATGGCTAAAACCATTGAAGAGTGCAAACTGATGGTAGACACTGCCAGAGAGAAAGGAAAGATCCTTCAGATTGGACATCAGCGCTTATTCAAACCCACTTACATAAAAGCGATAGAATATATTCGTTCAGGAAAGCTGGGCAAGGTAACGCAGATCAGAGCATATTGGCATCGCAATAACGACTGGCGTCGCCCACTCCCCTCTCCTGAATTGGAACGTCAGATCAACTGGCGGCTCTATCGTGAATATTCTTGTGGATTGATGACCGAGCTTGCTTCACATCATATACAGGTTGCAAACTGGGTGTTGGGAAAAACTCCGGTATCTGTAATGGGCACAGGTAGTATCAACTACTGGAAGGATGGTCGCGAGGTTGAAGATAATATTGCGGTAATCTATTCATATGCCGATGGCACTCAGTTTGTTTACGACTCGATGACCAGCAATAAATTCTATGGTCTCGAGCAGCAAATCCTTGGGGACAAAGGCACCATGGAATTGGAAACCAATAAAATGTATAGCGAAAACCCTCCTCAGCCAGCAGGAATCCTGCAATTGGTCAATGATATTGAGCATGGCATTTTTGATTCTATCACTGTTGCGGGAGCCTCATGGGTACCCGAAACTGCTGCTAAAAATAAGGGTGAAATGATCTGTCTGGATGATAAAATTGACGAAGGGAAGCTTCAGCTCATTGGATTGGTAAATGCCATTCGCCAGAACAAACCGGTTCCACAATTAATGGAACAAGGATATTACTCAGGTCTTTGGACTCTCTTAGGACAACAGGCTATTGATGAAAAAAGAATTATCACCCTTCCTAAGGAATACATCATCTAATCCATTTTCTTCTTGTGACCGATAATTCTATCAGAAAAGCGAATACAATCAACCCATAAAAAAACAAATAACCCAATGATAAAAGATATTGTCATCAAAGCAAAGACCATAAAGCAAGAGCTGTGGGTTTTCCTAGGTGTTTTTATTTTTGCCTTTTGCTTAAACATCTATGCCATTCTACATTATAAAACACAGTGGAAAGAACTATATACACACCTCTACATTGTAGTACTCTTAGCTTTAGCCATCTACATTGTGGCTCTTGTCGCCCGATCTTTATATTGTATTATTAGAAGATCATTTTCGAAGAAATCCTAATGTTTACGTAGAGACGCACGGCGTGCGTCTTGTATATTCTCACAAAACATAGGAAACGCACGCCGTACGTCTCTACGATATACAGAACAATTAAAAAGATTTCCCCTCAAATTTCCACGTTATTCAATGTCGGAGATTTAAGGGGAAGTCATAGATAAGTAAAAAAAAAGTCCCTCTAAATGAGACATTAGGTTTACCAAACAGCTTTTAGTTTACGCCTGGTACCGATCCGTTAGCAGCTGCAGCTTTAAGCTTATTGTTAGCATAGATAGCAACCTCTACTCTACGGTTTAAAGAACGATTTGCATCTGAATTGTTTTCAACAATTGGTTGTGTTGGGCCATAGCCTTTGGTTACAACACGATCGCCAACAACATTCTTACTCATAATATAACTGGCGACACTACCTGCACGACGTTCTGAAAGAGCCATGTTCAAATCAAGCTTCCCAGTATCATCAGTATGACCCTCGATGAGGATGTTGGTATCTTTATACTTATTCAGAACTGCTGCAAGCTGATCAATATTTGCTTTTGCCTGATAGCTTAACTCACTTGAATTGATAGCAAAAAGAATTCCTGAATCAAAAGTAATCTTGATACCTTCACCGATACGTTCAATTTTGGCATTCTTAACCTCCTTTTGAAGGTCCATCGCTTGTTTATCCATGTATCGACCGATCAAAAGTCCAGAAGCTCCACCTACTGCAGCACCAATAATAGCTCCAGCAGCTGTGTTTTTTGCAAGCTTTCCGATACCTGCTCCTAAAACAGTACCTGCACCGGCACCAATCAGACCTCCTTTTTGCATGTTATTCATTGAAGAACAACCGGTAATCATTTGGAAACCGATTAAAGCGAGAACTACAATTTTAATTTTTCTCATTTTGAATTAGTTTTTATAAGTTTAGTAGTTTCTAGTTAACGACTGAAAACAATAATGGTTCAATCGTTTTTGATGCTACTTTTACAAAAACAATGCCATGAGATGCTAAATCTATCTAACATAAAAGGGCATCCAAATCAGAAAGCACGATGAGTTTATTACTATTTATTTAATAGAAATGATAAAAATATTGATTTTCAAAACCGTGAGCAGAAGACAGTTTAACTCTATTTGATTAATATACAACACTAAAAAAGTAAGTATTCAATATTTAATTCAAGATTCTGCCTTTTCCTGTCATATGCTCAATCTGCAACTTCATCACCTTCGTTTTGGCAAAAGCACGTTCAATATAGGCATCGCCTTCCGGTTTGAAATCAGGAGAGTATTTTCCAACCAATAGCCGTAAACATTTTCTTTTTTCATCGTCGGGGAGCTCGACGATCATACGACCAAACACAACAACACTTTCATAACCAGTAGAAAAACTAGCGGGCAAAACCTTAGTCTTCCCAACTATACAAAAACTAACCAATGGATTTGCCGTAATATTATCTACTTTCTGTCCAACCTGTGCGCAATGAAAATAAAGACAGCCATTATCGTAAGCATAACTCAACGGAATTCCATAAGCATATCCATTCTCGCCTGTTGTCGACAACACACCATATTCTCCATTTCTGAGTATCTCGTCAATTCTTTCAATTGAAAGCTTACGCTCAGCTTTTCTTATCTCTCTAAACATAAATTTAATATTTTTGGATCCAAATCGCATGGATGATTTGGATCCAAAAATACACATTAAGGTTATTAAAAAAGTAGAAATATAAAAAATGATTTATTCAACAGACCACGTGCAGGAGTCTGTTTCAACTTTATTTCCATTATTTGCCTTGACTTCAATCCTATTTTTGCCTTTCACTAAAGATATTGTATTCCACTTAAAAGTAGCGTAGTCACCTTTTCGCTTACCCTGAGAAAAGCCATTTACGAAAAGCTCAACTTCCTGAAGATTTGAATATACCTTAACATTTGTAGTTTCGCTGTTACGATTAACAAACCGCCTGTTCGCGATATAAAGTACTGGATCCGTTTTATTCCAGTTTGCCTTATAAAACCAGAAAGCATCTTTTTTAACCTTTCTGTCGATCGTCACAAGTCCTTTATCATTACGACCCGGACGATCACCTTCTGTTCTATGAGCGGCTCCAAAATCAAACATATTCCAGATAAAGGTTCCCCACAAAAAAGGACGTTCATTTATCTGCTTCCAATTCTCCTCATGATAATAAGCTTGCCATGCCTCTGGATGCCAGTAACTGGAAGGATTGGGTTTCTTTAAATTCTCTTCATGATGATAGATACTTGCACCAGCTCCATACTCACTGATGCCTATTCGCAATGTTGGCGATTTCTGGTGAGTTTCATCGGCCCACTTTCCAATCTCTTTTGCATCACCACCATACCATCCATAATATTTATTCCAACATATCAAATCAGATATCTCGTTAATCTCCCCATCTATAAAACTAGCAGCAGTAGTAATTCTTGAGGGGTCTTCGTTGTGTGCTATCACATTCAACTCTTTTATGTATGCAATTGGATTATCTCCATTCACTTTCAGTTCATTAAAAAGGCCCCAAAAGCAAACACCCGGATGATTATAGTTTTGTCTGATCATTTCAACTAGCTGCTTCTTTCCATTTTCTCTGAATGATAACTGGTCAACAAACCCCTGATCGCGATAACCGCCCGGACCAACAAATGGTATTTCTGACCATGTAACAATTCCGCTTTTATCTAGTAGATCATAAAAATATGGAGCATTGGGATAATGAGACAGCCTGATTGCATTCACCCCCATTTCTTTCATAAGAGCGATGTCTTCTTCTTGATCTTCAGGGTGCAGAGCATTCCCCGATTCACTACGATCCTGATGCCGACAAACACCATGTAACTGAAGGTGTTCACCATTCAGAAAGAATCCTTTATCAGGATCAATGGTATAATATCTCAATCCAAGTGGTTGCTCAATAGCATCTATCACATTGTCATTTTGTTTCAACGATACTACAGTAGTATAGATAAATGGATCTTTTCGCCCATTCCATAAATGCGGATTTGATAACGTGATAGGAAGTAAAACCTCAGCTTGCGCTCCAGCATCCACCTTCACAGGAGTTGTTTGTGAATATAAAGTTTTACTCCCGTCTTTAACATCGACCTGAACCACATAATTGCTAATCGCCTTATTGCCATTTGAAATCAAGACTTTAGCATTAACGAGAGCCTTACCCTTGTTTACAAGTGTTTGCGTTAGGTAAACACCTGACGAAGCAAAGTCCAGAGGCGAGATGCACGATTTATCAGTAACAATTAAATTCACATCACGATAAATACCACCATAGAAATTAAAATCGCCCACTAAGGGCATCACGTCAAGTTGCAGTGCATTACTCACCCTCACTCGTATTTTATTTTCAACACCGAACTTTACTTTATCTGTAATCTCGAACACAAAGGCAGTATACCCACCCCTATGTTCACCAATATGTTTGTCGTTTATAAAAACATTACAAACAGTATTCACACCATCAAATTTCAGAAAGAGGCGTTTTCCTTCCCAGGCTTTATCGACAAATAACACCTTTTCATATGTGGCCTGTCCACGATAATAATCAATCTTCCCATTGAGTGCATCTTCTTTATTCCAGGTATGAGGAATTTCAACCCGAGTCCATTGATCAGGTTTGGTTTCATATCCGTATGAAAAATTCCAGTTACTGTTTAAAAGATGTTGCTCCCTCTGCTGTCCATATGACAAATATCCGATTAGAAAAAGAACTGATATACAAAATAGCTTTTTCATTTTAAATTGATAAAGAAACATATTAGAAATTAGTTTATGAAGTTGACTTTAAAAACATACATTGGCACTTCACTTTTTGCTTTTTCCGGAATTGTAATCGATAACCCTTTATCTGTCTGTATCCATTTCAATTTCGCTTGATAACCGAGCATTGATAACGACGCTACTTTCTGATCGCTGGAATTCAGCGTTTTTATAAACACAATAGAATCTCTCCAGCTACGTGCAATAATGTATACTATCTTCCCCTTTTTAGTAAATCTGATATCCTGAACCAAATTTTTCGCTGTACCATCAAAGAGAGCATCCTTTTCTTCAGCTTTATAACCCTGTTCTGATGTTTTATAAGCCGCACTATCGGCATCCTCTCCATATATTTTCCATGAAGTAGTCCCATAAATAGCCTCTCCATTTACCGACATCCAATTTCCGATAGTCTTCAATCGTTCTAAATTTTCGTTACGAATTTCTCCTTCAGGAGAAGGCCCTACATTAAGCAAGAAGTTCCCTCCTTTACTTGCAATATCAACCAAAAGGCCGATTAATTTTTCTGGTGATTTAAAAGCTTTATCGGCATGCATGTACCCCCAATTTTTTGACATTGTAATACATGATTCCCAATAAGGTTTGATAATTTTATTACTTCCCTTTTGTTCTATGGTCGCAAAGTCTCCCATTGAGTTCCCAATTCGATCATCGATAATGCAATTAGGATTAATGCTTAGAATAATTTCTCTTAACTCCTTACTTTGCTCTGGTTTGATCATTTCAGGCGTGTCAAACCACATGATCGCAGGTTTATATTGCATCATCAGCTCTTTAACCTGAGGCTTTACTTTTCTTTCATAGTATTTTGAAATATCCTTAGCATCTTCATTAGGAAAGTCCCATGTATTGCTACGACCTCCTTTAGAGGGCCAAATTGTTGGAACATCCGGGTCATGCCAATCACGACCCAAAGAATAGTAAATGCCTAATTTAATATGATGTTTCCTACATGCTTCCGCTAATTCTTTCAAAGGATCTCTCTTAAAAGGGGTGAAACTGGAAATATTATAAGGGCTTGAATTCGAATGATACATTGCAAAACCTTCATGATGTTTGGATGTATATACAACATACTTCATTCCTGCACTTTTAGCCGCCAACACCCATTTTTCAGCATCAAACTTTGCCGGATTAAATGTCGAAGCAATAGCCTCATATTCTTTGATTGGAATCTTTGCTGTCAGCATTACGAATTCCGAATAATCTGTTCGCCCCTTCCATTCACCAGCAATTTTAGAATAAACACCCCAATGAAGGAATAAGCCAAATTTATCTTCATTCCACATTTCCATTTTCTTATTTCCCTGAGCCATCAAAGGCTTAATAAGTGTGATACCTAATAGTAATATCACCAATAAAAACGTTTTTTTCATCTTATATTTTTATTACTTTATAGTCTGGACAAAATTGATACTTCCCCCAATAGACTTGATGTCATTTTTCAATTGCCCTTCCACCAATATTTTGTCCCTTAACGGACAGTTCCGCAGGGACAAAACATAAGCAGAATCAAGAAATAGCCGAAGGATTCAGAACGCTGAACAACTTATTGCTTTAATATCGTATATCTGTACTTTCCAGCAATTTGTTTTTGCTTTGCATTTAGCGAAAGACGATAAACTTGTTTCCCCCACACATTTGATAACCTTTCATCTGTAAGAGCTACGGTTTCAACAACAGGTTCAAACTGCTTTGAATCATATGAAAGTTGAAGTTTCTTTCCATTGACCTCAAAATTCACAACCCCTTTTACTGAAATATCAGGATTACCCCATGTAAGAAAATTAATCTGATTTGGATTCCTTAATGCTGACAAGTTAAAATTATCCTCAATGATCAACCCTCCCTTCGGATCAAGTTTATAAGTTCTAACCCATTTCGAAACAGCGGCTTCAGGCTTGTAGGCATTTGCAATATCAACGCTAAAAGTTGATGTCACTGAATTAAAGATGGTATTTTTAGCCTTGTATTGTGGCCCATCAGATTGAGGTACACCATTAACCATTGGAAGGTTGTGGTAATTACTCTGCATTGTCCAGATCGAATAGCGCTCACTACTAAAAGTCTGTCGGGTATAAGTACCAACTCCTGCATCAATGAACATGGGTGTTTCATCAAGATATAAACAAAAAGTTCCGACATCGTTATGATTATGACTTTCAGCATTGTACCCACCTTTCCCGGCAAAAAAGAATCCGGTTGAATTCCGCATATAACAAAATTCAGTTTGAGGATACCATGAATATGTGCTTTTGTCAGTTGAAGGTGCTGTATTAATTAATTCGTTATGTGATGTTAAATTTTCTAATGTTCGAAAGACATCTCTTCCTGCATTAATGTCATCCACTTTATTATCACGCTCATATAGATAAGCTGCAAATTGTTTCATGACCTGACTATTTACAGCCTTACCAAAGCGAAATATCATCCCTTTTTCTCCACCTCCTTTAGCAGAAGCATCAGCAAAGTTGACAACCCATCCATTACCAACATAAGATTTTGCAATGTATTCACCCATATTTTTAATCATGGGTTGACTGAAGATGTTGACTTTCCCACCTGTTAGATTACTCAATAATTGCAAATAATCGTACATCTTTCCATGTGCATGTCCCCAATAGGATGGCCCCTCTTCACAAGCTCCGTCAAGATGATTATAATTAA